>CALFYQ010000246.1 GCA_937952085.1 uncultured Paracoccaceae bacterium
CGTCGGCTGGGCGCATGGCGACCGTTACTCGGCCGATCAATGGGTGGGGCCGGAGCGGTTCTGCTGACGGCCTTGGCCTCGCGGCGCCGCGTCGCAGAAGATTGGTGAAGGTTTTCGGGTATATGTTAGGGTGTCTGACCTGACGGGGCGCGGCTGTCGCGCCCGCGGGAGGAGAGCGACGATGTACATGTCCGCCATCGGAACCGAGCCCGCGCGCTTCCTCGCGCGCGAGGATTGCCTCGACTGCGCCGAGTGCGGCGGCCTCTGCCGCGAGATCCAGGATCTCTTCGTGATCCCCGGCATCGTGCTCGGCGACCGCCGCGCGGAGGCCGCACCGAACCGCTGAGCCGGGCGCACTGGAGCCCGCCCGCCGCCTGCGCTATGGCTGCGCGCTCCGCAGCCTGCCGAGAGCGATGCCCGAATACGCGCCCTTCCGCTTTTCCGTCGCGCCGATGATGGACTGGACGGACCGGCATTGCCGGTTCTTCCATCGCATCCTCACGCGGAGGGCGCTGCTTTACACCGAAATGGTCACCGCCGCCGCGGTCGTTCATGGCGACCGGGCACGGCTTGGCGGCTTCTCGCCGGAGGAGCGGCCGCTGGCGCTCCAACTCGGCGGCTCGGAGCCGGAGCTTCTGGCCGAGGCGGTGCGGGCTGCGCTCCCCTTCGGCTATGACGAGATCAACCTCAATGTCGGCTGCCCGTCGGACCGGGTTCAGTCCGGCGCCTTCGGGGCCTGTCTGATGCGGGAGCCGGGGCTGGTCGCCGCCTCTGTCCGCGCCATGATCGAGGCGGCGGAGGGCGGGCCGGAGATCACGGTGAAATGCCGGATCGGCGTGGACGAGCAGGACCCGGAGCGCGCGCTCCCCGGTTTCGTGGACGAGGTGGCGGCGGCCGGCGTGCGCCGCTTCACGGTCCACGCGCGGAAGGCATGGCTCGACGGGCTCTCCCCGAAGGAGAACCGGGAGGTTCCGCCGCTCGACTACGCCCTGGTGCGACGGCTGAAGGCGTTGCGGCCCGACCTCCTGATCGTCCTGAACGGCGGCATCGGCTCGCTCGACGAGGCGGAGGCGCATCTGGCGGCGGGCTTCGACGGGGTGATGCTCGGCCGCGCCGCCTATCACGACCCGGCGAACGCGCTGATCGGCGCCGACCGGCGGATCTTCGGCGCGGGCGAGGACGTCTCGCCGGAGGACGCCGTGCGCGCGATGCTGCCCTATGTCGAGGCGGAACTGGCGGCGGGGGAGCGGCTCAACCGCATCACGCGCCACATGCTGACGCTCTTCCAGGGCCGGCCCGGCGCGCGGCGCTGGCGGCGCGTGCTCTCCGAGCGGGCGCATCTTCCGGGCGTGGGGCCGGAGCTGATCGAAGCGGCGCTCGGCGAGATCGAGCCGGCGCAAAGGGCGGCCTGAGGGGGCATTGAATGGACATTCCGGCGGGCGAACTCGCCCTTCTGGTCGGGTTCCTGCTGTTCGTCGGCGCGTTCGCCGGCGTGCTGGCGGGGCTTCTGGGCGTCGGCGGCGGCATCGTGATCGTGCCCTCGCTCTTCTACGTCTTCACCCTCCTCGGGAACCCGCCCGAGACGCTGATGCATGTCTGCGTGGCCACCTCGCTCGCCACCATCGTGCCGACTTCGATCCGCTCGATGATGTCGCACAACAAGAAGGGCGCGGTGGACTGGGGCGTGGTGAAGGGCTTCGCGCCCTTCATGGGCGCCGGGGCGGTGATCGGCGTGATCGCGGCGGACCGGCTGAAATCCAGCGCGCTGATGCTGGTCTTCGGCGCGCTGGCGCTGGTGGTGGCGCTCCACATGGCCTTCGGCAAGGCGCATTGGCGGCTCGGCGCGGAGCCGCCGAAGGGCGCGGGGCGCGCGGCGCTTTCCGGCGTGATGGGCTTCTTCTCGGCGCTGATGGGGATCGGCGGCGGCACCTTCGGCGTGCCGATTCTGACGCTCTACGGCGTGCCGGTTCACCGGGCGGTGGCGACGGCCGCCGCCTTCGGGCTGGTGATCGCGCTGCCGGCGGTGATCGGCTTCCTGATCTCGGGGCTGGGCGCGGCGCATCTGCCGGACTTCTCGCTCGGCTATGTCCACCTGCCGGCGTTCCTGCTGATCGTGCCGATGACGGTGCTCTGCGCCCCGCTTGGCGTGAAGCTCGCCCATTCGATGAACCCGCGTCCGCTGAAACTCGCCTTCGCGCTCTTCCTCGCGCTGACGGCGCTCAACATGCTCAGGAAAGCGCTGGCGGGGTAGGGGGCGGCGCGCTAGCGTTCCGCGATGGACACGCTCATCGACGGCGCGCCGGCCCGCCCCGAAGGCCGGATCATCGCGGATGTGGTGGTGCCGGCGCGGGCGCCCTGGTCGGCCCGGCTCTCGAAGGGCCAGTCGGTCCGCTTCATCGATCTCGAGGGCCGGCAGGCGATCGACCTTCTCTGCTTCGGCGTCGCGCCGCATGAGGGGCAGGTCGAGCGCTATCACATGCCGAACACGATCAAGATCCCGAAGAACATCTTCGTCGGGAAGGGTTCGGTCCTCTATTCCCAGTTCGCGCGGCCGATGATGACGGTGACGGCGGACAGCTGCGGCGGCCACGACACGATCTTCGGCTGCTGCTCCTTCGCCTGCGACGAACTTCGCTACGGCCGGCACAACGCCGAGTGCTGCCAGCGCAATTTCGAGCGCGAGATGGCGCGGCACGGGATCGGGCCGGAGCATGTGGTCGCCAACCTCAACCTCTTCATGAACGTGCCGGTGGGGGCGGATGGCGCGGCGGAGATCCTCGACGGCCAGTCGAAGCCGGGGGATTACGTGGACCTGCGAGCCGAGATGGACCTGATCGTGGTGATCTCGAACTGCCCGCAGGAGCTCAATCCGGCGGCGGGCGGCGGGCCAACGCCGGTGCGGGCGGTGGTGTGGGAGGCCTGATTCAAGGTTGAATCTGGGATCAAGCGGTTGATCTGGATTTCTTATTTCAAAAACCGAATACGTTCCTTGCGCCGACCTCGCCGATGTCCCCGCGGAGGCAATCAGCGGGTCACCAGTGGAGACCCGCATGCTCCGTCGGCTGAGAGCGAAAGCGAAGGCGATGGGGATCGAGCTGGGCCCGTCTGCTCGGAAATTTTGCTGTGGAGGCCCACGGAGCTGAGGCTTGATTTGTCGCGGGACAAGTCAAACGTGCTAAGCAGGAAATAGAAACTATTCATCTAAAATATACTATCTATTTGTTCAGATACGAAAAGTAGGCTTGTGC
>CALFYQ010000247.1 GCA_937952085.1 uncultured Paracoccaceae bacterium
CGGCAACCATGACCCCACGCCGGTCGGCATCGGCGGCGAGAGTCGGGCGGAATGGCGCGAGGGGCCGCTTCTCTTCCGCCACGTCGCCGAGCCGGGCGCGGAGGGCGAGATTTCCGGCCACCACCACCCGAAGCTCCGCCTCGCCGGCCGCGCCCTCCCGGCCTTCCTGATCGACCGGCGCCGCGTGATCCTGCCCGCCTTCGGCCTCTACACCGGCGGGCTTGACGTGACCGACGAGGCGTTCGACGCCCTCTTCGGCCCCGACGCGCTCGCCATCGGGCTCGGCCGGCGCCCCGTCCCGGCCCCCCGCGCCGCGCTCCTCTCGCCCCGCCCCCGGCGGGCGCCGATGCGCGCCGCCTACTGAGGTCGCGTGACTCCGATTTTCAGATATCCAAGCGATTCCATGCGCTTGAACCCCTTATCACGCGCGATACGGCGTCTCGGCGCTCAGAACCGCCCGGTCGCCGCCCGAAGCAGAAGCCCCGCCCGCGCCCGGAACGGAGAGGGGCTCTCCGGCGCGAACGGGTCATAACCCGGCAGCGTCGCCGCGCGCAGCGTCGGCTCGACGAGATGGGCGGAAAGGAAGGGCGCCCGCACCGCCTTCGGCGCCTGAGCTCGCCGCGCCCGCGCCGCTTCGAGCCGCCGAAGCCCCTCCGCCGCCAGCGCCGCCAGCCGCCCGCGGAGCGCCTCGGCGCTTCGCCCCTGCCGCACGCCTTCGAGATCGGCGCCCGTCGCCAAAGGCCCGCCACCCTCGGCCAGCATCGCCGGCAGCGCCGCGATCAGCCGCCCGGCGCCCTCCGCCCAGCCGGCCAGCGCCGCCGCCTCCGCCGCACGGGCATCGCCGCCAAGGGCCTGAACTTCCGCCTTCATCAGCGCGCCGCCCGTCCCGGCGAGAAACCGCTCCAGCCCCGCCTCGTCCAGCGCCCCCGGCTCCAGAGCGAGCCGCCGCGCCTCCACCATTTCGCGGAGCGGCGTCGCGTCGGGCGGCGGCGCCGCGGCCAGCGCCTCGACGATCTCGCTCCCCGAAGGTCGCTCGCCGGCGAAGACGGCCTCCAGCGCATCCGCCCACCATTGCAGGCGGATCTCTCCCAGCAGCGGCTCGGACACGGTGGCCGGAATCCGCGCCAGTTCGAGGTTGAGCGCCACCAGCGCAAAGAGCGGCTCCCGCTTCCCCGCCGGCGCGCAAAGCGCCGACAGGAACCGCGCCTCGTCCCCCTCCCGCGCCCGCGCCGCGACCGGAGAGAGCGCCGGCCCGCTCATCGGCCGCCGCGCGAGTCGGGGGCGGGGTCAAGGATCGCGCAGCGACCCGCGCCAGCCGGCTTGTCCTTGAGGCCGCCCGCGACCCGCAGAACGCTCGGCGAGGCGATCTGAGGGAGCGGCAGCGCCCTCGGACGCCTCTCGGCAGAATCGCTGCCCGGCCGCCGCGGGCGCGACGCCGATGGCGAGCACCGGTTGGCGGTCACGCCGCGTCCCGGTGCAGCTTGAAGTCCACCGCGTCGATCAGCGCCTGGAAGGAGGCGTCGACGATGTTGGGCGAGACGCCGACGGTGGTCCAGCGCCGCCCCTTCCCGTCCCGGCTTTCGAGCAGCACGCGCGTCACCGCCTCGGTGCCGCCGGTCAGGATCCGCACCTTGAAGTCGGTAAGCTCCATGTCGGCGATGACGCCATCATACTTCCCGAGGTCCTTCCGGAGCGCCTTCGAGAGCGCGTTGACCGGCCCGCGGTCGTTCCCCCGCTCGTCGAGGCTCTCGGAGGCGGAGATGAAGCGTTCGCCGTCCACGTTCACCACCACCACCGCCTCGGAGACGGTGACGAGCTCGCCCATCGCGTTCCGCCGCCGCTCCACCGTCACGCGGAAGCGCTCGACGTCGAAGAACCGCTTGCGAAGCCCCAGCGCGTCGCGGGCGAGAAGCTGGAACGAGGCCTCCGCGCTGTCATAGGCGAAGCCGGCGTCCTCCTTCTCCTTCACCTCGCGAAGAAGCTCGGGCAGCCGTGCATCATCCGCCGCCGCCGGCAGCCCGGCCTCCGCCAGCCGGCGCACGAGGTTCGACCGCCCCGCCTGGTTCGACATCGGCACGACGCGCTCGTTGCCGACCGCTTCCGGCGGCACATGCTCGTAGAAGGACGGGTCCTTCAGCACGGCGGAGGCGTGGAGCCCCGCCTTGTGCGCGAAGGCCGCCGCGCCGACATAGGGCGCGTGGCGGTCCGGCGCCCGGTTCAGAAGCTCGTCCAGCATCCGGCTGATCGAGGTGAGGTCCGGCAGCCGCTCTACGGAAACGCCGGTCTCGAACCGGCTCGCCCAGGGCTCCTTCAGGAGGAGAGTCGGGATGATCGAGACGAGGTTGGCGTTGCCGCAGCGCTCCCCGAGCCCGTTGAGCGTGCCCTGGATCTGCCGCGCCCCGGCCTCCACCGCGGCGAGCGAGCCCGCCACCGCCGTCTCGGTGTCGTTGTGGCAATGGATGCCGATCCGCCCGCCCGGGAACCGCGCCGTCACCTGGCCGACGATCTCCGCCATCTCCTCCGGCAGCGTGCCGCCATTGGTGTCGCAGAGCACCGCCCAGCGCGCCCCGGCCTCAAGCGCCGCCTCGACGCAGGAGAGCGCGTAGCCGGGGTTCAGCCTGAACCCGTCGAAGAAGTGCTCCGCGTCGAACAGCGCCTCCCGCCCGAGGCCGACGAGATGCGCCACCGAATCGCGTATGTTCGCCCGGTTTTCCTCCAGCGTGACGCCGAGCGCGCCCTCGACATGCCGCTCATGCGTCTTGCCGACGAGGCAGACCGAAGGCGTCCCGGCGTTCACCACCTCGGCCAGCACCTCGTCGTTCGCCGCCGAACGCCCGGCCCGCTTGGTCATGCCGAAGGCGGTCAGCTTCGCGCGGGAGAGCGACGGCGCGGTGGCGAAGAACTCGCTGTCGGTCGGGTTCGCGCCCGGCCAGCCGCCTTCCACATGATCGATCCCGAGCGCGTCTAGCTCGAGCGCGATGGTCCGCTTGTCGGCGGCGGAGAAATCGACCCCCTGGGTCTGCTGCCCGTCCCGGAGCGTCGTGTCGAAGAGCCAGAGGCGCTCGCGGGTCATTGCTCAGCATCTTTCTGTTCTTGCGCCACCGCGCTCGCAACAATCTCGTTCACCTCCCGCGCTCTCTCCAACATGTCTTTGGGATAGCGGAAATCGGTGACAGCAATCGGCAGGTGGAGGGTGCCATCGTAGAGACCCGAGAGCAGCCTCCGGGCCTTTTCTTGGCTATCTTCAATCTGGCCATGAAACTCGGGGCTGTATCCTCCTTTTAGAATTTTCAACTCGCCATAAGAATATCCCAAGTCG
>CALFYQ010000248.1 GCA_937952085.1 uncultured Paracoccaceae bacterium
GGCGGCCGCCACCGCTTCGGCGACGGCGACAGCGTTCGGGGTGTCGGAGTGGATGCAGATCGAGTCGGCCTTCACCGGAACGTCTTTGCCGTTGACGCTTTCGGTCTTGCCCTCGTTGATCGCGCGCACGCAGCGCGCCGCAGCCGTGGCCGGGTCCACCGCGTGATGCTCCCGCGTGATGATCATCAGGCCTTCGTCGCTGTAGTCGAGATCGGCGTAGTACTCGCCGACGAAGACATGGCCGCGCGCCGGATAGATCGTCTCGTGGAGCGAGTTGATGATGCCGAAGACCGGAACCTTGAAGACGTCCGCCGCATCGGCGACGGCGTGGGCGATGTCCTCCATACGCGCCGCCATGCCGTAGAGCGAACCGTGCGGCTTGATGTGGTTCAGTTCCATCCCCTCGGCGTCGAGGAAGCCTTTCAGCGCGCCGATCTGGTAGATCAGGCAGTTCGCCATCTCCTCCCGCGCCATCTTCATCTCACGCCGGCCGAAACCCTGTAGATCCGGCAGCGACGGGTGCGCGCCGACCTTCACGCCGTGCTTTTTGGCGAGCCTCACGGTCGTCCGCATGTGGTTGAAGTCCGAGGCGTGGAAGCCGCAGGCGACGTTGGCGACGTGGATGTGCGGCATCAGCCCGGCGTCGTCGCCGATACGGTAGAGGCCGAAGCTTTCGCCCATGTCGCAGTTGATCGTGGTCATCGGTTCAGTCCTCCCTGTGCGCCGCGCCCTACCGGGTCGCCGAGCGGAAGCGGTCGAGGAAGACCGCGAGGATGATCACGCCGCCAAGCACGATCATCTGCACGTTGCCGTCGATCCGCGTGAGGTTCATGCCGTTCGAAAGCACGGTGACGAAGAGCGCCCCGAGCACCACCGAGGAGGCGCCGCCGACGCCGCCCCGGAGGCTCACGCCGCCGATCACCGCCGCCGCGATGCTTTCGAGCGTCAGGTTGCCGCCGAGATTGGGTTCGCCCGAGCCGGTGCGCCCGGTCAGCATCAGCGCGCCGACCGCCGCCATGATCGAGCAGAGGACATAGGCCTGCGTCACGTAGCGCCGCGCCGGCAGGCCGGCGACCTCAGCCGCGCGCGGATTGGCCCCGATGAGGAAGAGCCCTCGCCCGAAGACGGTATGCGCCAGGATGAAGTGGAGAACGATCAGCGCGATGGCCGCGATCAGGATCGGCGCCGGGATGCCGAAGAGTTCCCCGCTGTAGACGATGTTGGAGAATTCCCGCGGCACGTTGAAGACCGGCCGGCCATCCGAGGCCATGGTCGCCACGCCCATGCAGATGTTGAGGCTGCCGAGCGTCGCGACGAACGGGTTTACCCGGAAGATCGCCACCACGATCCCGTTGAAGAGGCCGCAGAGGACGCCGACGGTCAGCCCCATCGCGACGCCGCCGACAATGGCCAGCGCGTTCGCCTCCTCCGTCGCCAGCGAGCCCGTCATCACCAGCGCGGCCGTGACGCTCACCGCCGAGACGCAGGTGCCGAGCGAAAGATCGAACCCGCGGGTGATGATGACCAGCATCTGCGCCGAGGCGAAGATCGCGAGATAGCTCGCCTGGTTCAGGATGTTGGAAAGATTGCCGAGGGAGAGGACCCGGCTCTCCGCCGCCGAGAAGAGGATGAGGAGCGCGACCAGCGCGATCGGCAGCATCGCCTTCACGAGCGCCGCCGTCGGGGTGATGCGGCCCACCTCCCGGCCCGAGACGTCAGACATGGCCGCGCCTCCGCCGGGCGAGTTCCTCGAGCGCGGCGGCCGCGACGAGGACGATGCCGAGGATCACCACCTGCATCTTGGAATCGACCCGCAGGAGGTTCATCGCGTTGGTGAGGATCGAGAGGAAGAGGGCGCCGAGCGCGACCAGCTCCACCCGCCCGACGCCGCCGCGGAGCGAGACGCCGGCGATCACCGCCGCGGCGATGGATTGCAGCATCATCGAGTTGCCGCCCATCGAGGCCTGGCCGGAGCCGAGCCGCGCCGTCATCAGCACCGCAGCGGTGGAGGCGAGCATCGAGCAGAGCACATAGGCGAGGATCACGTTCCGCCGCGCCGGCACGCCCGAGACGATCGCCGCCTGGAGGTTGCCGCCGACCGCGTAGAGATAGCGGCCGAGCCGCGTCCGCGTCTGCACGAACCAGACGAGAAGGATGATGACGAGGGCGATGTAGACGGTGGTCGGCAACCCGAACCAGAGCGCGCGGCCGAAATCGGTCACGAACCCGTCCGGCATGCCGTAGACTGGAATGCCCTGGGTCAGAAGAAGCGCCAGCCCTGTGGCGATGGAGAGCGTACCGAGCGTCACCATGAAGGGCGAGACCCGGAGATAGGCGACGCAGAGCCCGTTGATGAGGCCGATGAAGAGCCCGCAGCCAAGGCCGCACAGGACGCCGAGCGGAATGATGATGGCGTTCTGCTCGGGGAACATCACGCCGAGCGCGGCCATCGATTTGGCCATCACCGTGCTCGTCAGCGCGATCACCGCGCCGACCGAAAGGTCGAAGCCGGCGACGATCAGCACCAGCATCTGCCCCGCCGCGACGATGGCGAGGAAGGAGGTGGAGCGGAGCACGTTGAAGAGGTTGTTGAGGCCGAAGAACTTCTGCTCGAATACGGCCATGAAGGCGACGCTGAGGAAGAGGAGAAGCGGCAGGAGGCCGACGCGCATGATCTGCTGCGCCACCGCCTCGCCGCCGAGGCCGGGCCGTCCCGCGCCGTAGGCGCTTTCGCTCATGCCGCGTTCTCCCCGGCTTCGTCTTCGCGGAAGAAGGAGGCGAGCACCGTCTGCTCCTCGATCTCGTCGCCGGTCAGCTCCGCCACCATGCGGCCGCGATGCATCACGTAGAGCCGGTTCGAGAGGTTCATCACCTCCGGCAACTCGGAGGAGACCAGCACGATCGCCGCGCCCTCGGCGACGAGCCGCCGCATCAGCTCGTAGACCTCCACCTTCGCGCCCACGTCGATGCCGACGGTCGGCTCGTCGAAAAGGAAAATCCGCGTCTCCCGCGTCAGACCGCGGGCGAGCATCACCTTCTGGCGGTTGCCGCCGGAGAGGTTCCCCACAGCGCGCTCGATGTTGGGCGGCCGGAGCGCGAGCTGATCGACGATCTCCCGCACGATCTTCCGCTCGCCGAGCCGGCGGATCACCGCGAGCTTGGCGAAGCGGTCGAGCGCCAGCGCCGAGATCGAGACGTTCTCCCGAATCGGCCGGTCGAGCGCGAGGCCCTCGGCGACCCGGTCCGACGGGAAATAGCAGAGGCCGCGGTCGAGGCTCGCGGCCGGGTCCGGCTCCTCATAGGCGTCGCCGGCGACGATGATCTCGCCCGACTCGATGGCTTCGAGCCCGTAGATGGCGCGGATCAGCTCCGACTTGCCGCAGCCCACGAGCCCGGCGATGCCGGTGATCTCCCCGGCGCGGGCGTAGAAATCGACGCCGAGCACGCCGCCGTCTTCGAGCGTGAGGCCCTGGACCTCCAGGAGCCGTTCGGCGGGCTTGTGATCGACATGGGGGAAGAGGAGGTCGATCTTGCGGCCGGTCATCAGTTCGACCAGTTCGCTCTCGCCGACGCCCTCGGCCTCCACCGTCTTCACCAGCTTGCCGTCGCGAAGCACCGTGATGCGGTCGGCGAGCTGGCGGATCTCCGCCATGCGGTGCGAGACGTAGATGATGCCGACGCCTGAGGCCTTCAGCTCCGCCACCAGCTCGAAAAGGCGCGACGCCTCCCGCTCGGTCAGCGAGGCGGTCGGTTCGTCGAGGATCAGCACCTTGACCTCGCCCATCAGCGCCTTGGCGATCTCGGTCATCTGCTGGTGCGCGCGGGAGAGGTCGGCGACCTTGCGGCCCGGTTCGAGATCGAAGCCGAGATCGGCGATGATCTTCGCCGCCCGGCTCTTCATCGCGCCGCGGTCCAGCACGCCGCCGCGCGCGATCTCCCGCCCGAGGAAGAGATTGGCCTCGACGGTCATCTCGGGAACGAGGGAGAATTCCTGGAAAACCGGGCTGACGCCCTCGACCCGGGCGCGGTGCGGCGTGAGCCCGCGAACCGGCGCGCCCATCAGGCGGTATTCGCCCGAATCCTGCGCGAACGTGCCCGCGATGATGTTGATGAGGGTGGATTTTCCGGCGCCATTCTCCCCGAAGAGGACGTGAACCTCGCCGGGCCGCAACTCGAAATCCACGTTGTCCAGCGCCTTCACGCCGGGGAAGGCCTTCGAGACGCCGCGCATCTCGATCAGGGGAGCGCGCGCCGTCGGTCCCGACGGCGCGCCTGCGTCATGGCTCCGCGGAAGGGTCCGCGGAGCCGCATTGTCGACGGTCGCCGTCACTTAGCCTCGACGGAGTATTCGGGGCTCCAGTTCGCCGGCGCGAGCACCTGGGTCATGTCGATGGAGTCGACCGTGCCCTTGGCGATCATGTCCGGGATCGGCTTCACGAAGGAGATGACCGGCTGGCCCTCGAGGGCGCGCACGGCCATGTCGATCGCCACCCGGCCTTCCAGCACCGGATACTGCGTGGCGAAGCCGAGGATGTCGCCGCGGTTCAGCGCGTCGAGCATCGCCTGGTTCTCGTAGGACGACATGATCTTGATCTCGCCGATGCGGCCAACCTCGGCCACCGCGGCGATTGCGGCCTCGGCGGTCGGCGCCGTGCCCCAGATCACGTCCATCTCCGGATAGGCCTGCAGCGCGTCCTGGATCAGCTGGAGCTGAACGGAAACGCCGGAATCGCCGAACTTCTCGTCGAGCAGCTTCACGTTCGGCGCGTCCTTGATGGCGCGCTTGAAGCCGTCGTTGAAGCTCTCGGCCCAGCCCGAACCGGCCGGCCCGGGGAAGTTGACCACGTTCGCCTCGGCGCCGTTCAGGTCCTTCAGCAGATAAGCGCCGGTCTGCTCGCCCATCGTGTCGAACTCGACGAACATCTTGGCGGTGGTCTTCGCCTCGGAGACCGGGTTCACGGTCGAGATCACCGGCTTGCCGGCCTTGATCCCTTCCTCGAACTTCAGCGCCAGGCCCGCCTCGGAGATCGCGCCGATCACGATGGCGTCGAAGTCGCCCGCCATGCAGTCGTCGAACTGCGAGAGCTGCCGCGGCAGGTTCTCGTAACCGCCGGCCTCGAACAGCGTCATGTTGACGTTCTGGCGCTTCGCCTCCTCGACGATGCCGTAAGCGACGGCGACCCAGAAGCTGTCCTTCATGTGCGGGAAGAGGACGCAGATGTTCCAGGGCTTCGAGGCCTTCTCGAGCGGAGAATACTCCGTCTCGACATTCGAGCCGCCGGAGGCGTCGTAGACCTTCACCGGCCACCAGTTTTCGGCCTGTGCCGCACCGCCGAGCGCGGCCATTCCGGCCAGCGCCGTCGCGCCGCAAAGCGCGCGCTTCCAAGTCTGTTTCATGGTTGGGCTCCTTGTCACATCCCTGTCGCGGTGCGGCGCGAACGCCTCCGGCCGCCTTTCACTGACGGTTAACTTCAGGCGCCCCGGCAGGCGCTTGTCAACGATTGGTTCGCCCGTATGGTATTTGGTATACCAAATAGCGCAGGCGCCAGCCGGCGCAGCGGAGGAAAGACAGCCGTGGGCGGAGCGGCCACACGCGATACGGGAAAGGTGCGGGCGATCCGCGCCCTGTCGCGCGACACGCTGCGCGACAGGGTCTATGACGGGCTGCGCGCGCAGATCCTCGCCGGCGGCTTCGAGCCGGGCGAGGCGCTGAACGTACGCAATCTCGCCGCCATGTTCGGCACCAGCCCGACCCCGGTGCGCGAAGCGTTGCAGATTCTCGTCGCCGAGCGTGCGCTTTCGGCGGAACCGAATCGCTCCTATCGCGTGCCCTCGGTTTCACATGACGCGTTCATCGAGACGCGGGACATGCGGGCGGAACTTGAGGGCCTGCTGGCGGAGCGCGCGGCCTCCCGCGCCGGGCCCGCGGTGCTGCGCCGGCTCGAACAGGCGATCGCGCGGATGACGAAGGCGATCGACGCGCAAGACCGGAAGTCCTACCTCGCGGCCAACCAGAGCTTCCACTTCACCATCTACGCCGCCGCCGACGCGCCGATCATCCTCGCCACCATCGGCACGCTATGGTTGCAGATCGGCCCGACGCTGAACATGATGTTCGACGGGTTCGACCTGGTGGCGGACCTGCAGGACAACCACAACGCCGCCGTCGCCGCCTTGCGTGCCGGCGACGGAGAGGCGGCGCGGCAGGCGATTCGGAAAGACATTCTCGAAGCCGGGTCCTTTGTCGGCCGCCGCATCGCGACCGGCGAGGAATCGAGCGCCGGCTGACCCGCCCCGGTCAGCCGGGCGGGACGAGGCTCGCCGCACTCGCCAGCGCGTCCTGCGCCCGCCGCAGCGCCTGCGCCCCCTCCACCGTAACGGCGTGGAAGCGGTAGATCTCGTTCGGGCGAGACTGGCCGAGCTTCCAGAACGCCGCCGTTATGACCGTGTAGGGGTTGATGAACCCCCCCGCCGAGGGGCCGTCGTTCACCAGAATGATCGGCGTCGCGCCGGCGAGGTTTACGGCGCCGAACGGATAGCCGTGGTCGATGATGTTCGACGGGTCGTCGCCGTTTTCCGGGGGCTTCTGCGTGGCGCGGGGCGCGAAGCTCCATTCCGGGCCGGAAAGGCGGAAGCCGGTGCGGTTCGCCTTCGCCGTCACCTTCCAGTCGGAAGAGAGAAACCGCGCCTGTCCGGCCTCGTCGATCCAGTCGTCATCCGGGCCGGGGACGACCTCGATCGTCCAGCGCCCGTCCGTCGGGAAGGCGGGCCGCGCCGCCGGCGCGACGCTGGTTCCCGCCACGGGGCCGTCGCTCGCCGGGCCGAGCGGCAGGCGCTGGCCGGCCTTGATCGCATGGCCCTCCATGCCGCCCACCCCCGCCATGTGGAAGGTCGAGCGGCTGCCGAGGACGACCGGAACGTCGATCCCGCCCGAGACGGCGAGATAACCGCGTGCGCCGGTCAGCGCCGGGCCGAGCGCCAGCACCTGCCCCGCCGAAACCGCGATGGTGGTCCAGAGCGGAACCTGCGCGCCGTCCAGTGTCGGGCGCATGTCGGCGCCGGTGACGGCGACGCGCGCCGGCGCGTCGAAGCGGAGCGTCGGGCCGAGGAACTGGCATTCGAGCGCCGCCGCCTCCGGCGCGTTGCCGACGAGCACGTTGGCGAGGCGGAAGGACCAGCGGTCCATCGGCCCAGAGGGCGGAAAGCCCTGCTCCCAATATCCGACCCTTCCCGGCAGATCCTGCACGGAGGTTTCGAGACCGGGGGCGATCACCTCGATCATGCGCGCCTCCTAGAAACGGCGGGCCGGATCGAGGCCGGCGAGCCAGCCGCGATAGGCGTCGATGGAGAAGGTCTGATAGCCAACTTCGGGGTGGAGATAAGTCCCCTCCTCCACCTTCGCGGCCACCGCGTCATGCTCCTCCCGGTCCACCGGCACGAAGCGCACCCGGTCCCCCGGGCGGAAGAGCGCGAGGCTGTCGCGGAAGGCTTCGAGCCGCTGCGCCGGGTCCCAGATCGGCATCGGGCTGATGCCGAAGATCTGGTATCCGCCCGGCGTCCTGTCCGGGTAGATGCAGGTGACCGAACCGCCCATGCCCACCGTGCCCTTCGGCGTCCAGGTCCGCGGCGGGTTGTATTTCGGCGCGGTCAGCCGGCAGCGCGGATCGAGCGGCATCAGCGAGCCGAGCCCCGGCCAGAAGCCGAGCGCGGCGACCCAGTATTCGGTGCCGGAATGCACCCGGATCAGGTGCCGCCGGTCGTCGAGCCCGTTGATGCGGACGAGGAAATCCGGGTCCGGCTCCTTGTCCTTGATCGTGGCGCGGTAGTCGTCGACGCAGGCCTCGGTCCAGGGGTCGAAATAGAGCACCGGCACGTTGAAGAGCCGGCTCGGCAGCTCCAGCCCTTCGAGCGCGCCGATCCCGGCGCGGATCGTCTTCAACTCCCGGCCGAGATCGGCGTAGCTGATCCGGTCCGGGTCATAGGAGACGAGGAGCGAGGCGAGTTCGGGGATCAGCTCCACCAGCCCCGGCACCCCGGCCTCCCTGATCCGCGCCGCATAGGTGTGGACCAGGAAGTTGAGGTCGAAGCTCATCTCGTCGCCGAGATAGACGAGGAGGTTTCGGTCCCCGCCCGGCTTCAGAACCGGCTCTTCGTAGATCATCGCGCGCCCCGCTCAGGCGAGATGCGCGGCGACCCGCCCGAGCATGTCGGCGCGCGCCTTCCGCGCAGCGAGCGCGCCGGCCATGTCCACCTCGACGAACTTCACCGGCATGTGCGGTTGCAACTGGCCGATCAGGTCCATGTCGGCGGAGATCACCGTGCCCACCATCATGTAGCCCCCGCCGGAAACCGCATCCCGATGGAGCACGATCGGCTCGGTGCCGCCCGGCACCTGGATCGAGCCATAGGGATAGCAGGCGTCGACGATGTTCGAGGGGTCGGAGCCGGCGCCGAAGGGCTGCTCCCGCGGGACATATTCGAGCGGCGAGCCGCCCCGGAAGCGATAGCCGATCCGGTCCGCCTCCGGCGCGACCTTCCAGGTGTCGGAGAGGAAGCGCGCGCCCGACGCCTCGGTGACGCGGTGCCAGTAGAGGCCCGGCAGCATCCGAAGCTCCACCGGCGCCGCGCCCGGCCCGCGCCAAAGCTCGGCGGGCAGCTTGCGCCCCGCCCTCGCCGCCGCGCCTACGCCGGTCGAGAGCTTGTCCCCCGCCGCCAGCGCGCGGCCCTCGAAGCCGCCGAGCCCGCCGAGCGGATAGGTCGAGCGGCTGCCGAGCACCACCGGCACGTCGATCCCTCCGGAGACGGCGATGTAGCCGCGGGCGCCCGCCTTCAGATAGTCGAAGGAAAGCACCTGGCCCGCCTTTACGGCGAAGCTCGTCCAGGTCTCCATCGGCGCGCCGTCCACCTTCGGCGGCAGTTCCGCGCCGCAGACCGCGACCGTCGCGTCGGCGCGGAAGAGAAGCTCCGGCCCCATGAACACCGCCTCGAGCCCGGCCGCGCCCGGCTCGTTGCCGACCAGCATGTTGGCGGCCGCAAGGGCGAACTGGTCCATCGCGCCCGAAAGCGGGATGCCGAGATGATAGAAGCCGGGGCGGCCCAGGTCCTGAACCGTCGTCGCCAGCCCGGGCTTGACGACCTCGATCGCGTCAACGGCCATTGAGCGCGCCCTCCAGCTTGCGGTTGTAGCCGTCGATATCGGCGTTGAAATCGTCCAGCGAGAAGGTGACCGGGGCGATCTTCGGGGTGAAACGCCCGGCCTCCACATCGGCGACCGCGGCGTCGTAGGCCTCGCGCCCGATGCGGCGGAACTTCACGATGTCGCCCGGGCGGAACAGGCACATCGTGTCGTCGCTGATATAGGCGTGCTCGCTCTTCGGGTCGTAGATCGGCATCGGCGTGATGCCAAACATCTGGTAGCCGCCGGCGCCCCGCACCGAATAGACCGCGGTGAAGCAGCCGCCATAGCCGACCGTCAGTTTCGGCGTGTCGGTCCGCGGCCGAAGGTATTTCGGCACCTCTAGCTGCCGCGGCCGGTCCACCATCTGGTAGAGGAACGGCAGTCCGGCGACGAAGCCGACCATGGAGACAAACCAGGGCGCGCCGGAATGCGCCTCGATGAAGGCCTCCACGCTCTCCTTGCCGTTGACCCGCGCGGCGTATTCGAGGTCGGTCGCCTTCGGATCCTGGTGCCGGTCGCGGAAACGCATCAGCGTCTCGTGCGTCCAAGGGTCGTTGTAGAGGACCGGCATCTCGATGATCCGGGTCTCGATCACCGGGGCGGAGGATTCCGCCGCCGCCTCCAGCTTCTTCAACTCGGCGAGCATGTCGTCGGGCGAGATACGGTCCGGGTCGAACTTGATCTGGAACGAGGCGTTCGCCGGGCAGATCTCCGTCACCCCGTCGATCGCTCTGTCGCGCACCGCGTTGGTGATGAAGAGCGCTTTGAAGAAGGCTTCGAGCGACATGCTCTCGTCCACCTCGACGAAGATGTGCTCGTCGCCGCCAAAGGAATACCGCATCAGTTCGCTTTCTCCCCTCCTTCAGCGAGCGCCGCCGCATGGCGCTCCAGCCAGCCTTCGAGCCAGGTCGTGTGGACCGTTCCCGCCTGCATTTCCGCATCCCGCGCCAGCGCCGCGTGGAGCGCGCGCGTCGTCGGCACGCCCTCGATGGAAAGCTCGTCGAGCGCGCGGGCGAGCCGCGTGATCGCCGCCGCGCGGCTCTCGTCCCAGACGATCAGCTTGCCGAGGAGCGAGTCGTAGAAGGGCGGGATCGCGTAGCCGGGATAGAGCATTCCGTCGAAGCGCACCCCCGGCCCGCCCGGGAGGGTGAGGCCGGAGACGACGCCCGGAAACGGCATGAAGTCCTTCGCCGGGTCCTCGGCGTTCAGCCGCACCTCGATGGCGTGGCCGCTGAGCGCGATGTCGCCCTGCGCGAATCGCAGCGGCTCGCCGAGGCAGACGCGGATCTGCTCCCGCACCAGGTCGATCCCCGTCACCATCTCGGTGACCGGATGCTCCACCTGGATGCGGGTGTTCATCTCGATGAAGTAGAAGGCGCCGCTGGCGTCGTCGTAGAGATATTCGAGCGTGCCGGCGCCCCGATAGCTCACCGAAGCGGCGAGCGCGGCGGCGGAGCGGCAGAGTTCCGCGCGCGTCGGAGCCGGGAGCGCGGCGGCCGGCGCCTCCTCCCAGACCTTCTGGCGGCGGCGCTGCACCGAGCATTCCCGCTCGAAGAGGTGGACGACGCTGGCGCCGTCTCCGAGCACCTGCACCTCGACGTGACGGGCCCGCTCGATCAGCTTCTCGACATAAAGCGCGCCGTCGCCGAAGGCGGCCTTCGCCTCGGCGCTGGCCTGCGGCCAGGCGCGTTCGAGCTCGGCCCGGTCGCGCGCGATGCGGATGCCGCGGCCGCCGCCGCCCGCCGCGGCCTTGATCATCACCGGGAACCCGGCGCCGCCGGCGATGCCGAGCGCCTCGTCGAGCGAGCCGACGGCGCCTTCGCTGCCCGGCACGGTCGGCACGCCCGCGGCCTTCGCCGCCTCCCGCGCCGCCACCTTGTCGCCCATCATGCGGATCGTTTCGGCCGCCGGGCCGATCCAGACGAGGCCGGCCGCGGCGACCGCCTCGGCGAAGCCGGCGTTCTCGGCGAGAAAGCCATAGCCCGGATGAACCGCAGTCGCGCCCGAGGCCTTCGCCGCCTCGATCAGCGCATCGACCTTGAGATAGGATTTCGAGGCCTGCGGCGGGCCGATCTCCACCCGCTCGTCCGCCAGCCGGGCGGCGAGCGAATCCGCGTCCGCCATGCTGTGCGCCAGAACCGTGCCATGCCCGAGCTCCCGCGCCGCGCGGATCACGCGGACGGCGATTTCGCCCCGGTTGGCGATGAGGATCTTCGCCATGCGTCGCCGGCCGTCAGTCGAGCGTGGCGATGGGCTGGCCCGCCATCACCGCATCCTCGTTCTCGAGGTGGAAGGCGGTGATCTTGCCGGCCTTCTCGGCCTTCACCTCGTGGAAGTTCTTCATCACCTCGATGAGGCCGATCACGTCGCCGACCGCCACGTCGTCTCCCTCGGACTTGAAGGGCGCGGCGTCCGGCGCGGGCTTGCGGTAGAAGGTTCCGGGCAGGGGGGCGACGATCTGCTCACTCATTCCGGGAAAACCTCCATTGTCATGCTGCCTTGCGCGCCGGTCCCGGCGCGCGGCCCATCCGGGTCGGCCCCGACCATGGAGCGAGTCGGCGCGGCCGGTCAATCGGAGCCGGGCGCGACGCCGCGTCCCGCCCGGCTCAGGGCGCGAGCGCCGTCGCGTCGAGCGCGGCGAAGTCCGGCACGCCGATCTGGCCGAGCGTTCGGACGAGTTCCGCCTCCAGAATCTCGAAGGCGCGGGCCA
>CALFYQ010000249.1 GCA_937952085.1 uncultured Paracoccaceae bacterium
TGCGCATGGAGCGCGCGATCAAGGAGCGCATGTCCTCGGTCGAGATCGACACGGTGATGCCGCAGGACCTGATCAACGCCAAGCCGGCGGCGGCGGCGGTGCGCGAGTTCTTCGGCTCGTCGCAGCTCTCGCAGTTCATGGACCAGACGAACCCGCTCTCGGAAGTCACGCACAAGCGTCGTCTTTCGGCCCTTGGGCCGGGCGGCCTGACGCGCGAGCGCGCGGGCTTCGAGGTGCGCGACGTTCACCCGACCCATTACGGCCGGATGTGCCCGATCGAGACGCCGGAAGGCCCGAATATCGGCCTCATCAACTCGCTCGCCACCTTCGCGCGGGTGAACAAGTACGGCTTCATCGAGACCCCGTATCGCCGGGTGAAGGATTCGCAGGTCACCGACGAGGTGATCTACATGTCCGCCACCGAGGAGATGCGCTACGCGGTCGCCCAGGCGAACGCGACGCTCGACGAGAAGGGCGCCTTCATCAACGAGTTCGTGTCGACCCGGAAGTCTGGCGACTACACGCTCTCGCCGCGCGAGGCGGTCGACCTGATCGACGTCTCGCCGAAGCAGCTCGTCTCCGTCGCCGCCGCGCTCATCCCGTTCCTCGAGAACGACGACGCGAACCGCGCGCTGATGGGCTCCAACATGCAGCGGCAGGCCGTGCCGCTCCTCCGGGCCGAGGCGCCGTTCATCGGCACCGGCATGGAGGAGGTCGTGGCCCGCGATTCCGGCGCGGCGATCACCGCCCGGCGGTCCGGGATCATCGACCAGGTGGACGCGATGCGCATCGTCGTCCGCGTGACGGACGAGCTCGAGCCGGGCGACCCCGGCGTCGATCTCTACCGGCTGCGGAAGTTCCAGCGCTCGAACCAGAACACCTGCATCAACCAGCGGCCGCTGGTGAAGGTGGGCGACCGGGTGACGAAGGGCGACGTGATCGCCGACGGCCCGTCGACCGATCTCGGCGAGCTGGCGCTCGGCAAAAACGTGCTCGTCGCGTTCATGCCCTGGAACGGCTACAACTACGAGGACTCCATCCTCATCTCCGAGCGGATCGCAAAGGACGACGTGTTCACCTCGATCCACATCGAGGAATACGAGGTCATGGCCCGCGACACCAAGCTCGGGCCGGAGGAGATCACCCGCGACATTCCGAACGTGGGCGAGGAGCAGCTTCGCAACCTCGACGAGGCGGGGATCGTCTATATCGGTGCCGAGGTCGGCCCGGGCGACATCCTCGTCGGCAAGATCACGCCGAAGGGCGAGAGCCCGATGACGCCGGAGGAGAAGCTTCTCCGCGCCATCTTCGGCGAGAAGGCCTCCGACGTCCGCGACACCTCGTTGAAGATGCCCCCGGGCGACTACGGCACGGTGGTCGAGGTGCGCGTCTTCAACCGGCACGGCGTCGACAAGGACGAGCGCGCCATGCAGATCGAGGGCGAGGAGATCGAACGTCTCGCCCGCGACCGCGACGACGAGGTGGCGATTCTCGACCGCAACACCTATGCGCGTCTCCGTGAGCTCCTGATCGGCCACAAGTGCCAGAAGGGCCCGAAGGGCGTGAAGTCGGGCGAGGAGATCACGGCCGAACTGCTCGACCAGACCCTCTCGCGCGGGCTCTGGTGGCAGCTCGTCCTGCCGGACGAGGCGGCTCAGCACGAGGTCGAGGCGCTGCAGAAGCAGTACGACGCGCAGCGCCGCGCCCTCGAAGCCCGCTTCGAGGACAAGGTGGAGAAGGTCCGCCGCGGCGACGACCTGCCGCCGGGCGTGATGAAGATGGTCAAGGTCTTCGTCGCGGTGAAGCGCAAGCTCCAGCCGGGCGACAAGATGGCCGGCCGCCACGGCAACAAGGGCGTCATCTCCAAGGTGGTTCCGGAGGAGGACATGCCGTTCCTCGCCGACGGCACCCCCGTCGACGTGGTGCTGAACCCGCTCGGCGTGCCCTCGCGCATGAATGTCGGGCAGATCCTCGAGACGCATATGGGCTGGGCCGCGCATGGCCTCGGCCGCTCCGTCTCGGCGGCGCTCGACACCTACCGGCGCAACGGCGATCTCGGCCCGGTGAAGGAGGCGATGCGCGTCGCCTACGGCGCCGACACCTTCGAGGCGGCGACCGCCGGCATGACCGACGACGAGATCCTCGAAGCGGCGGGCAACATCCGCCGCGGCGTGCCGATCGCGACGCCGGTCTTCGACGGCGCCAAGGAGGCGGACGTCAACGAGCACCTGATCCGTGCGGGCTTCGACGTGTCCGGCCAGTCCCGTCTCTTCGACGGGCGGACGGGCGAGCAGTTCGCGCGGCCGGTGACTGTGGGCTACAAGTACATCCTGAAGCTCCACCACCTCGTCGACGACAAGATCCACGCCCGCTCGACCGGCCCCTACAGCCTCGTCACCCAGCAGCCGCTGGGCGGCAAGGACCAGTTCGGCGGCCAGAGGTTCGGCGAGATGGAGGTCTGGGCGCTCGAAGCCTACGGCGCGGCCTACACGCTCCAAGAGATCCTCACGGTGAAGTCGGACGACGTGGCCGGCCGCACCAAGGTCTACGAGAGCATCGTCAAGGGCGAAGACAACTTCGAGGCCGGCGTGCCCGAAAGCTTCAACGTCCTCGTCAAGGAAATCCGGTCGCTCGGCCTCAATGTCGAGCTGCTCGATTCGGAAGCGGAGTGAACGAGATGAACGAACTCAGCAATCTCTTCCCGCACCAGCAGCACCAGGTCCCGGCGGCGACCTTCGACGAGATCCGCATCGGGCTCGCGAGCCCGGAGCGGATCGTCTCCTGGTCCTATGGCGAGATCAAGAAGCCGGAGACGATCAACTACCGGACCTTCAAGCCGGAGCGGGACGGCCTCTTCTGCGCCCGCATCTTCGGCCCGACGAAGGACTACGAGTGCCTTTGCGGCAAGTACAAGCGCATGAAGTATCGCGGGGTCACCTGCGAGAAGTGCGGCGTCGAAGTCACGCTCCAGAAGGTCCGGCGCGAGCGCATGGGCCATATCGAGCTGGCCTCGCCGGTGGCGCATATCTGGTTCCTGAAGTCGCTCCCCTCCCGCATCGGCCTGATGCTGGACATGACGCTGCGCGATCTGGAGCGGGTGCTCTATTTCGAGCAGTACGTCGTGATGGAGCCGGGCCTTACCGACCTGACGGCGGGCCAGCTGCTGACCGAGGAGGAATACCTCAACAAGCAGGACGAGTACGGCGAGGACGCCTTCACCGCCGGCATCGGCGCCGAGGCGGTGCGCGAGATGCTCGCGCAGATCGACCTCGAGCGGCTTCGCGACCAGCTCCGTGAGGACCTCGCCGAGGCGACCGGCGAGCTGAAGCCGAAGAAGATCATCAAGCGGCTGAAGCTGGTGGAGAGCTTCCTCGATTCCGGCAACCGCCCGGAATGGATGGTCCTCACCGTGATCCCGGTGATCCCGCCCGAGCTGCGCCCGCTGGTGCCGCTCGACGGCGGCCGCT
>CALFYQ010000250.1 GCA_937952085.1 uncultured Paracoccaceae bacterium
CTGGATCATCGCGCTCATCCTCGCCCTCGTCGGCCTCGCATCCCTGAAACTGAGGTGACGACATGACGATGGGCTCCCCGCATATCGCCGCGCTCGCGCTTGGCGTTCAGGCCGTCGAACGCGGCGACGAGTTCGAGGCCGCGCTCGCCCGCCTCTTCCGCGCCCGCGAGGACGCGGACCGGGAGGCGCGCGTCCTCGAGGCCGCGCGGATGAAGGGCAGGGGCGCCGCGTGATCGAGGTTCGCGGCTTCGAAGGCCGGCGCGTCGGCGTCCTCGGCCTCGGCCGCTCCGGCCTTGCCGCCGCGCGCGCGCTCCGTGCCGGCGGCGCGACCCCCATTCTCTGGGACGACGGCGAAACCGCCCGCGCCGCCGCCGAGGCCGAAGGCTTCGCGGTGGAGGACCTGACCCGCGAACGCGCCTGGGCGGAGACGCCGCTCCTCGTCGTCTCCCCCGGCGTGCCGCATCTCCACCCGGCGCCGCACGCCGCCATCGTCGCCGCCGAAGCGGCCGGCGCCCTCGTCGACAACGACGTCTCGCTCTTCTTCCGCGCGATCCGGATGACCGGGGCGGAGGTTCGCGTCGTCGCCGTCACCGGCTCGAACGGCAAGTCCACCACCACCGCGCTCATCGACCACATCCTCGCCGCGTCGGGGCGGCCGCGGCAGATGGGCGGCAATATCGGCCGCGGCGTTCTCGATCTCGATCCGCCGGCCGATGGCGAGACCGTGGTGCTGGAGCTTTCCTCCTACCAGATCGAACTCGCCCGCGTCCTCGCGCCCGACGTCGCGCTTTTCCTCAACCTCTCGCCGGACCATCTCGACCGGCACGGCGGCATCGGCGGCTACTTCGCGGCGAAGCGCCGGCTCTTCGAGCTGGGCGCGCCCGACGCCTGCGTGATCGGCGTCGATGACGATTACGGCCGCTTCCTCGCCGCCTCCCTCCGCGACCCGTCGGAGGACGGCGCCCGCATCGTCCCCGTCTCGGTGAAGACGAAGCTCCGCGGCGAGGGGCCGGCCGTCTACATGAACCGCCATCACCTGACCGACTGGGCCAGGGGCAAGCAGGTCGCCGCCTTCGACATGCGGGAGGCGCCCGCGCTCCTTGGCGACCACAACCGGCAGAACGCCTGCGCCGCCTGGGCCGCCGCCCGCGCGCTCGGCATCGGGCCGAAGGCGATCGAGACCGCGCTCCGAAGCTTCCCGGGCCTGCCGCACCGGATGGAGCTGGTCGGCGAGGCGAAGGGCGTCCGCTTCGTCAACGATTCGAAGGCCACCAACGCCGACGCCGCCGAAAAGGCGCTCCTCGCCTATGACCGCATCCGCTGGATCGCCGGCGGCGTGCCGAAGGCCGGCGGCATCGAGCCGCTCCGCCCGCTCTTCCCGAAGGTCGCCAAGGCTTATCTCGTCGGCGAGGCGGCGGCCGAATTCGCCGCGACGCTCGGCGATCATCCGCACGAACTGGCCGGGGATCTCGCCACCGCCGTCGCGCATGCCGCGGCGGAGGCCGAGCCGGGGGAGGTGGTGCTCCTCTCCCCGGCCTGCGCCAGTTTCGACCAGCACCGCGATTTCGAGGCGCGCGGCGACGCCTTCCGCGCCCTCGCCCAGAGCATCGCCGGGGGAGCGCCATGACCGATCTCGCATTCCGCGCCGAGCCGGGCGCCGAGACGCATCACCACCTCCTGGGGGATCATTCGATCCTCGGCCGCTGGTGGCGGAGCGGCGACAAGCTCTCGCTCCTCGCCGTCGCCGTGCTGATCATGGTCGGCCTCCTCATCTCCTTCGCCGCCTCGGTGCCCTATGCCGAAAAGCGCGGCCTGCCGCCGTTCCACTTCGTCAGCCGGCACATCGTCTTCTCCGTCCTCACCTTCGTCCTCATCGTCGCGCTCTCGACGATGAGCGCGGAGCGGACGCGGCGGAACGGCGTGCGGCTCTTCCTCGTGGCCGCCCTCGCGGTGGCGCTCCTGCCGGTCTTCGGCACCGATTTCGGCAAGGGCGCGGTCCGCTGGTATTCCTTCGGCCTCTCGGTGCAGCCCTCGGAATTCCTCAAGCCCGGCTTCGCCGTCCTCACCGGCTGGATGATGGCCGCACAGCTGCGCCCCTGGGGGCCGCCCGGCGTGATGATGTCCTTCGGCATCCTCACCGCGGTGCTGGTCGGCCTCGCGATCCAGCCGGATTTCGGCCAGGCGCTTCTCGTCGTCGCGGCCTGGGGGGCGATGTTCTTCACCTGGGGCGCGCCGATCGCGCTCGTCGTCGGCCTCGGCGGCGCCGGGGTCGGCATCGTCTGGTTCGCCTATTCCAACTTCGAATACATCCGCAGCCGGATCGACGACTACTGGGCGGCCGAGATCGACCCGACCAGCCAGATCGGCTACGCCACCGCGGCGATCCAGAAGGGCGGGCTCTTCGGCGTCGGCGCCGGCGAGGGCTCGGTGAAATGGTCCCTGCCGGACGCGCATACCGACTTCGTCATGGCGGTGGCGGCGGAGGAATACGGCCTCGCCTTCTGCGTCGTGGTCATTCTCCTCTACCTCTTCATCACGCTGCGCGCCGTCACCCGGCTGACACGGGAGCGGGACGCCTTCATCCGCGTCGCCGGGGCCGGGCTCGCCGCCTTCTTCGGCGCGCAGGCCTTCATCAACATCGGCGTCACCTTCACGCTGCTCCCCGCGAAGGGGATGACACTGCCCTTCGTTTCCTATGGCGGCTCCTCGATGATCGCCTCGGGGATCGGCGTCGGCTTTCTCCTCGCGCTCACCCGCGACCGGCCGCAGAACCACGTGACCGACCGGCTCGGCCGCGGCGGAGCGTGAGCCGCGCCATGGCTCTGCAAGTCATTCACGTTCTGGAATGTGAGTGCGGAATCAACGGCCTCAACCGCGATTCAACCTTGAATCGCGGGCGCGCCGGGGCCCTTGCGGGCCGATGAGCGCTCCCTTCCTCGTCATCGCCGCCGGCGGCACCGGCGGCCACATGTTCCCCGCCCAGGCGCTGGCGGAGACGATGCTGGCCCGCGGCTGGCGCGTCGCGCTCTCGACCGACGCGCGCGGCCTCCGCTACGCCGGCGGCTTCCCCGAGGCGGTGGAGCGGCGGGCGCTCGCCGCCGCCACCTTCGCCCGCGGCGGGCTCGCGGCGAAGGCGGCGGCGCCCTTCGCCATCCTCCGCGGCGTCCTCGCCGCCCGCGCCTGGTTCCGGGAAGACCGGCCCTCGGTCGTCGCCGGCTTCGGCGGCTACCCGTCGCTTCCCGCCCTCGCCGCCGGCGGCCTCCTCGGCGTGCCGCGGCTGATCCATGAGCAGAACGGCGTGCTCGGCCGGGTGAACCGGCTCTTCGCGGCGCGCGTCGCCGCGCTCGCCTGCGGCATCCGCCCGGCGAACCCGCCCGCCGGCGCGAAGCTGGTCGAGACCGGCAATCCGATCCGCGCCGCCGCCCGCGCCGCCGCCGAGACGCCCTACGCCCCGCCGGGGGAGGGGCGCCTCTCCGTCCTCGCCTTCGGCGGCAGCCAGGGCGCCTCCGCCTTCGCCCGCCTCATCCCCGACGCGATGGCCGCGCTGCCGGACCCGCTCCGCGCCCGGATCGACCTCACCGCCCAGGGCCGCGAGGCCGAGGCGGCGGAGATGCGCGACCGGCTCGACGCGCTCGGCGTCGCCGCCGATGTCCGCCCGTTCTTCGACGATCTGCCGGCCCGGATGGCGGCGGCGCAGCTCGTCATCGCCCGCTCCGGCGCCTCGACGATGGCGGAGCTCGGGGCCATCGGCCGGCCGGCCATCCTCATCCCCTTCCCGGCGGCGATGGACGACCATCAGACCGCCAACGCCCGCCCCTTCGCCGAAGCGGGCGCCGCGATCCTCGCGCCGGAGGCGGGCTTGACGGGGGCGGTGCTCGCGGGGCAGATGCGCGCCGTCCTCGAGGCGCCGGCCCGCGCCGCCTCGATGGCGGCCTCGGCCCGCCGCCTCGGCAAGCCCGACGCCGCCGAACGCCTCGCAGACCTCGTGGAGCGCCTCGCGAAGGGAGAATCCCCCGCATGATGACGACCGCCCTGCCGCTCGATATCGGCCTGATCCACTTCGTCGGCATCGGCGGCATCGGCATGTCCGGCATCGCCGAGGTGCTCCTGAACCTCGGCTACCAGGTGCAGGGCTCCGACCTTCGCGCCTCGCCGATCACCGAGCGGCTGGCGAAACTCGGCGCCCGCATCTTCATCGGCCAGAGTGCGGAAAACGTCGAAGGCGCCCGCGTCGTCGTCGTCTCCTCGGCGATCAAGCCCGGCAACCCGGAGCTCGACGCCGCCCGCGCCGCGCACCTGCCGGTCGTCCGCCGGGCGGAGATGCTGGCGGAGCTGATGCGGCTTCGCTCCAACGTCGCCGTCGCCGGCACCCACGGCAAGACGACGACGACCTCGCTCGTCGCCGCGCTCCTCGACGGCGGCGGGATCGATCCGACCGTCATCAACGGCGGCATCATCCGCAATTACGGCTCGAACGCCCGGCTCGGCGCCGGCCAGTGGATGGTGGTGGAGGCGGACGAGAGCGACGGCACGTTCGTCAAGTTGCCGGCGACCATCGCCATCGTCACCAACATCGACCCCGAGCACATGGACCATTACGGGGATTTCGACGCGCTCCGCGACGCCTTCCTCGCCTTCGTCTCGAACATCCCGTTCTACGGCCTCGCCGTGCTCTGTATCGACCATCCGGAGGTGCAGCGCCTCGTCGGCCATGTCGACGACCGGCGCGTCGTCACCTACGGCTTCTCGCGCCAGGCGGATGTCAGGGGCGAGAACCTCCGCTACGAGGAGGGCGCGGCGATCTTCGACGTCGCTTTCCGCTCCGGCGCGCGGATCGAGGCGCTGCGGCTTCCCATGCTCGGCGAGCACAATGTGAAGAACGCTCTCGCTGCCATCGCCGTGGCGAAGGAGCTTCGCATCGCCGACGACGACATCCGCGCCGCTCTCGCCGGCTTCGGCGGGGTGAACCGGCGCTTCACCCGCGTCGGCGAGTGGAACGGCGCGCCGATCATCGACGATTACGGCCACCACCCGGTGGAGATCGCCGCGGTGCTGAAGGCCGCCCGCGCCGCCTGCGCGGGCCGGCTGATCGCGGTTCACCAGCCGCACCGCTACACCCGCCTCGCCTCGCTCTTCGACGAGTTCTGCGGCGCCTTCAACGACGCCGATCTCGTCGGCATCGCCGGGGTCTACGCCGCCGGCGAGGCGCCGATCGAGGGCGCGGACCGGGATGCGCTGGTCGAGGGCCTCCGCGCCCATGGCCACCGCGACGCCCACGGCCTCGACGACGAGGCGGGGCTGGAAGCCTTCGTCCGCGCCAACGCCAAGCCGGGCGACATGGTGGTCTGCCTCGGCGCCGGGTCGATTTCGGGCTGGGCCAACGCGCTGCCGGCGCGGCTGGCGGCGGGGGCGTGAACCGGCGCGCGGCGGATCGGGCGGGGAGCCCCCCTCCCTGCCTTCCTGTCGGGGGGCGGGCGCACCCTCGGGCGTCGGCCCTGCGTTGCCGGTTTCGCGGTTCTGCCGAGCGGCGTCTGAGGGCGCGGCCGCTCCCTCGGATCGCCTCGCGGAGCGTTCTGCGGGTCGCGGGCGGCCTCAAGGACATGCCTGCTGGCGCGGGTCGCTGCGCGATCCTCGACCCCGCCCTCGACTCGCGCGGGGCGCCTCGGTGAGCGCAGGGATCGATCCGGCCTTCGCGGCGCGGTTCGAGGGGCGGCTCTCGGCCGGCCGGCCGCTCGCGCCGCTGACCTGGCTCCGGGTCGGCGGGCCGGCGGACTGGCTCTTCGCTCCGCGCGACGCCGCGGATCTGGCGGATTTCCTCGCCGGCCTTCCCGCCGACGTGCCGCTCACCGTGATCGGCGTCGGCTCGAATCTGATCGTGCGGGATGGCGGGGTGCGGGGCGTCGTCGTCCGTATCGCCGGGCGGGGCTTTGGCGCCGTCGAGGCGCTGCCGGGCGCGCGGCTCCGGGCCGGCGCCGGCGCGCTCGATTCCCGCGTCGCCGAGGC
>CALFYQ010000251.1 GCA_937952085.1 uncultured Paracoccaceae bacterium
GCACCTGGCCGAGATGCCGCGGCTCGTGAACGCCGAGGCCAACGTGGTGATGTACCGGGAGTTCGGCCGCGGGCTCGCGGAGGTGCTGGGCGCGCCCTATTTCCAGGCGCCGGTCGGGGTCGATTCCACCACGCGGTTCCTTCGCGCGCTCGGCGAGACGCTGGGGCTCGACCCGGAGCCCTTCATCGCCCGCGAGAAGCATTCGACAATCAAGCCGGTCTGGGATCTCTGGCGCTCCGTCACGCAGGACTTCTTCGCCACCGCCTCCTTCGCCATCGTCGCGAACGAGACCTACGCGCGGGGCATCCGGCACTTCCTCGAAGCCGAACTCGGCCTACCCTGCGCCTTCGCCGTAGCGCGGCGCGCAGGCGCGAAGACCGACAGCGAGGCGGTGCGGGCCCTGATCCGGAGCGAGCGGCCGCTCGTCGTTCTCGGTTCGATCAACGAGAAGATGTACCTCGCAGAGACGTCGAAGGGGCACGGGCCGCGGCCCGCCTTCCTTCCCGCCTCCTTCCCCGGCGCCGCGATCCGGCGCGCGACCGGCACGCCCTTCATGGGCTACGCGGGCGCGACCTATGTGCTGCAGGAAGTCTGCAACGCGCTCTTCGACGCGCTCTTCCACGTGCTGCCGCTCGGCTCCGACCTCGACGCTGCGGAGGCGACGCCGTCGCGGCTCCGCGGCGCGCTGCCGTGGGACGCCGACGCGCAGGAGATGCTGGAGCGGATCGTCGCGTCCCACCCGGTACTGACGCGGATTTCCGCGGCGAAATCGCTCCGCGACGCCGCCGAGACCGCGGTGCTGCGCGCCGGCGGCGCGCGCGTCCGCGGCGCGGACCTCGCAGGCATGCGCCCGGAACTCGAAACCGCGGGCGCGCCCGAAAGACAGGGAGAAGGCTCATGAGCGACCGAAGCGTCAACGCCTACAGCTCCGCCTCCGGCCGGCCGGGCGCCGAGTTCTGGTTCTATTTCTCGATCCTTTTTCTCGCGCTCGCGACGGGCGCGACCCTTCTCTGGCTGTTCGACGCGGCGCGCATCCGGCGCGCGCGCAACCCGATCCGGCGCGCCTGGGCGAAAGCCTGGGAGATCACGCCGACGATCTTCTCCGTGTGACGCGATGCGCGGAGCCCTCATTCGCGCCCTCCCGAGGGCGTGGATCGTCCGGCGGCATCGCCGCCGGTCCCCGGCCGCCGGGCGGCGCGGCGTCGGTCTAACGATCCGGAGGAGAGTGAATGGCTGACAAAACGGACCTGTCCTTCACAGGTCTAACCGACGAGCAGGCGCAGGAACTGCATTCGGTCTACATGAGCGGGCTCTGGCTTTTCACGGCCGTCGCCATCGTCGCTCATCTGGCCACGTTCATCTGGCGCCCGTGGTTCTGAGGGGAAAACGAGATGGCTAAGTTCTACAAGATCTGGCTGATCTTCGACCCGCGTCGGGTCTTCGTGGCCCAGGGGGTCTTCCTCTTTCTGCTGGCGGTGATGATTCACCTCGTCCTGCTCAGCACGGACCACTTCAACTGGCTGGAGATCGCCGCGCAGAAAGCCGCCGGGGGCTGACCCCCGACGACGCTACGCGACGCGCCAGCCGGTCGTCGAGCGAAGGTCGCGGGCGGTTCCGCCGCCCGCGACGACCCGGGCGCGCGGCGGGAGAACCGCCCCGCGACCACGAGGGGTGGAGGCGCCAAACATGGCCTTGCTAAGCTTCGAGAGAAAATACCGCGTCCGCGGGGGAACGCTGATCGGAGGCGACCTGTTCGATTTCTGGGTCGGGCCCTTCTATGTCGGCTTCTTCGGCGTCACGACCATCTTCTTCGCCGCTCTCGGGACGATCCTGATCTTCTGGGGCGCGTCGCAGCAGGGGACGTTCAACCCCTGGCTCATCAACATCGCGCCGCCGGATCTGAGCTACGGTCTCGGCCTCGCGCCGCTGATGGAGGGCGGGCTCTGGCAGATCATCACGATCTGCGCGACCTGCGCCTTCGTGAGCTGGGCGCTCCGCGAGGTGGAGATCTGCCGCAAGCTGGGCATGGGCTATCACGTGCCCTTCGCCTTCAGCTTCGCGATCCTCGCCTATGTCACGCTGGTGATCTTCCGCCCGCTGCTCCTCGGCGCATGGGGGCACGGCTTCCCCTATGGCATCTTCTCGCATCTCGATTGGGTGTCGAACACCGGCTACGCCTATCTTCATTTCCACTACAACCCGGCGCACATGCTGGCCGTCTCGCTCTTCTTCGCGACGACCTTCGCGCTGGCGCTGCACGGCTCCCTCATCCTCTCGGCGGCCAACCCCGAGAGCGGCGAGACGGCGCGCACCCCGGACCATGAAGACACCTTCTTCCGGGACTTCATCGGCTATTCGGTCGGCACGCTCGGCATCCATCGACTCGGCCTTCTGCTGGCGCTGAACGCCGTCTTCTTCTCGGCCGTCTGCATCATCATCTCGGGCCCGGTATGGACCGAGGGATGGCCGGAATGGTGGAACTGGTGGCTCGAGCTGCCGATCTGGCCGAGCCCCAGCCCCACCGACGCCTCCGCGACGGCCACCGCGATCCTGGGGAACTGACCATGCCGGAGTATCAGAACATCTTCACGCAGGTGCAGGTCCGTGGCCTTCCCGAGATGGGCATGGACGACGACGGACGGCTGTCCGCCGAACGGACCGCCTCGGCCGGCTTCTCCAAGCTCGTGGGCTGGCTCGGCAACGCGCAGATCGGGCCGTTCTATCTCGGCTGGACTGGGATGATCGCGCTCGCCACGGGGACGCTCGCGCTCAACATCATCGGGTTCAACATGCTGGCGCAGGTCGGCTGGTCGATCCCCGAATTCCTGCGCCAGGGCTTCTGGCTGGCGCTGGAGCCGCCGAGCCCGGAATACGGGCTGAGAATGCCGCCGCTCGACGATGGCGGCTGGTACATCATCTCGAGCCTGTTCCTTCTCATCAGCGTCTGCTGCTGGTGGTTGCGGGCCTGGCTGCTGGCGCAGCAGCACAAGATGGGCAAGCACATCGCGTGGGCCTTCGCGGCGGCGATCTGGCTTTTCCTCGTGCTCGGGCTCTTCCGGCCGATCCTGATGGGCTCGTGGTCCGAGGGGGTGCCTTACGGCATCTTCCCGCATCTCGACTGGACCACCGCGTTCTCGATCCGCTACGGCAACCTCTACTACAACCCGTTCCACTGCCTCTCGATCGTCTTCCTCTACGGCTCCGTGCTCCTCTTCGCGATGCATGGCGCGACGATCCTGGCCGTCTCCCGGTTCGGCGGGGACCGCGAGCTCGAGCAGATCTTCGACCGCGGCACCGCCTCCGAGCGCGCGGCGCTCTTCTGGCGCTGGACCATGGGGTTCAACGCCTCGATGGAGGGCATCCATCGCTGGGCCTGGTGGTTCGCGGTGCTGACCCCGATCACCGGCGGCATCGGCATCCTGCTGACCGGCACCGTTGTGGACAACTGGTATCTCTGGGCGATCGAGCACAACTTCGCGCCCGAATACACTGGCGATTTCGGCTACGAAGCCTACGGCGCGGGAGGGAACTGACATGTTCCGCGACTGGTTCAACAGGTGGGTTCGGGAAAACCCGACCGACATCTATCGCCCCGCCGTCATCGTCGGCGTGGTCGGGGGCGCGGTGGTCGCGGCGACGATGATCGTCGTCTGGGGCCAGCCCTACGCCACCGCAAGCGTGCAGACCGGCCCGCGCGGGACCGGGATGTCGATCACCAAGTTCCCCGGCGGCGAAACGGACCCAACTGTCGAAGCCAACTATACCGAGGCGCCCTACATTCCGACGGGCGGTGAGGAGCTGGCCGGCGCCGCCTACAAGAACGTGCAGGTGCTCGGCGATCTGACGGTCGACAACTTCAATCGCGTGATGAACGCGATGACCTTCTGGGTCGCCCCCGAGCAGGGCTGCGCCTATTGCCACGGCGACGGCGACATGGAGACCTATGGCTCCGACGATCTCTACACCAAGGTCGTCGCGCGGCGCATGATCCAGATGACGCAGCAACTCAACGACGATTGGGGCGGGCACACCAACGTCTCCGGCGAGGCCGGCGTCACCTGCTTCACCTGCCATCGCGGCGCCAACGTGCCCTCGAACGTCTGGTTCCGGCTCGACCCGGTGAACGAGGCGGCCTCCGGCTGGTCGGCGGTCCAGAACCGCGTGACGCGGCTCAGCGGCTCCACGTCGCTCCCATCTGACGCGCTGCCGGTGCTTCTCGCCGGCGAGGGCGCGATCAAGGTGCATTCGCTGGAGCCGCGGGCGGAGAATGCGGGTTCGCCCACGATCCAGGACGCGGAGCGCACCTACGCGCTGATGAACTACTTCGCCAACTCGTTGAACGTGAACTGCAACTTCTGCCACAACAGCCGCGCCTTCAACGACACCGGCCAGGTGACGCCGCAATGGGCCACGGCGCTGATGGGCATCGACATGGTGAAGTCGGTGAACGGCGAGCACCTCGCGCCGCTCGCCGAGGTCCTGCCGGCGAACCGGCTCGGCCCGGTGCACGGCGACGCGCCGAAGCTCGCCTGCGCGACCTGCCACAAGGGCTATCAGAAGCCGCTCAACGGCGCGCATGTGATCGCCGACTGGCCGGAACTGGCGGCCCCGGGCGCCCCGGCCTACGACTGAGCCTCGGCGGGGCGGGCCTCCCCCGCCCCGCCGGACCGCAGGACGGGCCGCCGCGCCCGGCGCGCCCGGCCCCTCTCCGGAGGACGACATGACCGAGCGACCCCTCACCCCCTTCCTCGACCGCGTGGCCGGCCCGACCGACCTTCGCGCCCTGTCCGATGGCGACCTCGCCGCGCTGGCGCGGGAGCTGAGGGCCGAGACGATCTCCGCCGTCTCCGAGACGGGCGGCCATCTCGGCTCCTCGCTCGGCGTGGTGGAGCTGACCGTAGCGCTCCACGCCGTCTTCGACACGCCGCGCGACAAGCTGATCTGGGATGTCGGCCACCAGGCCTACCCGCACAAGATCCTGACCGGCCGGCGCGACCGGATCCGCACGCTCAGGAAGACAGGCGGCCTTTCCGGCTTCACCAAGCGGAGCGAGAGCGAATACGACCCGTTCGGCGCTGCGCATTCCTCCACTTCGATCTCCGCGGCGCTCGGCTTCGCCGTGGCGCGGGACATGGGTCAGCCGACCGGCGACGCCATCGCGGTGATCGGCGACGGCGCGATCAGCGCCGGCATGGCCTATGAGGCGCTCAACAACGCCGGCGCGCAGGGGCGGCGGCTTTTCGTCGTCCTCAACGACAACGAGATGTCCATCGCGCCCGCGGTCGGCGCGATGTCGAGTTATCTTTCGAGCCTCTACGCCCACACCCCGCTGCCGACGCTGGCGGAGGGGTTCGAGGCGGCCCTGCCCGGCCCGTTCCGCGACGCGGCGCGCCGCGCGCGGCAACTGGTGACCGGCATGGCCGGGGGCGCGACTCTCTTCGAGGAGCTTGGCTTCTCCTATGTCGGCCCGGTCGACGGGCACGACATGCGCCAGCTTCTCGCCGTGCTCCGCGCCGCCAAGGTGCGGGCGAACGGGCCCGTGCTGATCCATGCGCTGACGGTGAAGGGCAAGGGCTATGCGCCGGCCGAATCCTCGGCCGACAAGTATCACGGCGTGTCCAGCTTCGACGTCGCCTCGGGCGCGCAGAAGAAGGGCGCGGCCGGGGCGCCGAGCTACACCTCCGTCTTCGGCAGGGCGCTGGCGGAGGAAGCGGGGCGCGACCCGAAGATCATCGCGATCACCGCCGCGATGCCGGCCGGCGCCGGCGTGGACCTGATGGCGCGCCGCCATCCGCAGCGCGTTTTCGACGTCGGCATCGCCGAGCAGCACGCCGTCACCTTCGCGGCGGGCATGGCGGCTTCGGGGCTCCGGCCGTTCTGCGCGATCTACTCGACCTTCCTGCAACGCGCCTATGACCAAGTGGTGCATGACGTGGCGCTCCAGCGCCTGCCGGTCCGCTTCGCGATCGACCGGGCCGGCCTCGTCGGCGCCGACGGGGCGACCCATGCGGGCGCCTTCGACATCGGCTATCTCGGAAACCTGCCGGGCTTCGTGGTGATGGCGGCGGCGGACGAGGCGGAGCTCGTCCACATGGTCGCCACCGCCGCCGCGCATGACGAGGGGCCGATCGCCTTCCGCTATCCGCGGGGCGAGGGCGTCGGCGTTCAGATGCCGGAGCGGGGCGCGCCGCTCGAGATCGGCAAGGGCCGAATCCTCCGTGAGGGCGGTTCCGTCGCCTTCCTCTCCTTCGGCGCGCATCTGGCCGAGTGCCTGACGGCCGCCGATGCGCTGGCGAAGCGGGGCGTGACGGCGACGGTCGCCGACGCACGCTTCGCGAAGCCGCTGGATGAGGCGCTGATCCGCCAGCTCGCCGCCCATCACGAGGCGCTGGTCACGGTGGAGGAAGGCGCGGAAGGCGGTTTCGGAGCGCGCGTGCTCCACTACCTCGCGCGCACCGGCGGACTCGACCGCGGCCTCAGGATCCGGACGATGACGCTGCCGGACCGCTTCATCGACCAGGCGAGCCCGGCGGAGATGTATCGCGCCGCCGGCCTCTCCGCCGAGGATA
>CALFYQ010000252.1 GCA_937952085.1 uncultured Paracoccaceae bacterium
AGACGTTCCGGCCAAGATGCGCCTCTTGGCCCGTGCGACCAGCACGGGCCGCGAACGACCCATCCCGGGGTCGGGCACCCTCCGCCGTCTCAAGCAGAACCACCGTCGTCCGGTGCGGCGCCATCAACCACAACCGCCCAAATGTCATGGCGCCCGCCCTGGGTCGGCCGCGCCACTCAGCGCGCTGCTCAGGCGATGCATATCCAGAAGGCGCAGTGAGGTTCGTCTAAGCGGAAACCCTCCAGTGCGGCGGCCTCGCTTCGCCCGCCGCTGACCGCCGCGCGCCAGACTGTTTCCATTCCGGCGCCTGACGCCGCGCCCGCGACCGACTATCTCTGGTCTCGAACCCGTTCAGGAGGGCCGACCATGTCCATCCGTCCCGTCCGTCGCGCCACGCCCGGCCAGCGCACGCTGGAAGGCGCCGGCGTGCATCTTTCCCGCGCCTTCGGCTTCGGCGACCCGACCGAGCTCGACCCGTTTCTCATGCTCGACGATTTCCGCAACGACGAGCCCTGGATGTACGAGAAGGGCTTTCCCTGGCACCCGCATCGGGGGATCGAGACGATCACCTACGTGCTGGCCGGCGAGGTCGATCACGGCGACAGCCTCGGCAATGTCGGCACGCTCGGCGCCGGCGACGTGCAGTGGATGACCGCGGGCCGCGGCATCCTCCACCAGGAAATGCCGCGCGGCGACGCGAAGGGCCGGATGCACGGCTTCCAGCTCTGGGCGAACCTGCCCTCGTCGCAGAAGATGATCGCGCCCCGCTATCAGGACGTGAAATCCGGCGAGATCCCCGAGGTGATCGACGACGACGGCACGAAGGTCCGCGTCATCACCGGGGATTTCTGGGGCAAGCGCGGCCCGGTGGACGGGATCGCGGCGGACCCGCGCTATCTCGACATCTCGGTGCCGCCGAATGTCGCGAAGCGGTTCAAGGTTGAGGTGGACCGCCACGCCTTCGCCTATGTCTTCGCCGGCAAGGGCGACTTCGCCTACGCCTCGAAGCCCTTCGGCGTGCTGGTCGAGAAGGAGATCGCCGGCGAGGAGGTGCAGATCCGCGACATGAGCGGGGACCGCACGCTGGTGGTCTTCGATCGCGGCGACGAGGTTTCGGTGAAGGCCGGGCCCGAGGGGGTGCGCTTCCTCCTCGTCTCCGGCGCGCCGATCAAGGAGCCGGTTGCCTGGCACGGGCCGATCGTGATGAACACCCGCGCCGAGATCATGCAAGCGGTGCGGGAGCTGCAGAACGGCACCTTCATCAGGGCCTGACGCGAGGCCTGCCCGCGATATCGCCGCTCCGGGGCCGTAAGGCGTCCGGGGCGGCCTCGCTTCAGCCTTCGCGGAGGAGCGCGAGGAGCCGGGCGGCGGCGGCGAAATCCCGCGCCTTCCGGGCGGCTGCGGCGGTCGCCTCGTCGTCCTCGCCCCAGAACTCTTCCTGCCAGGTCTCGTCGACCCGGCTGGCGCGCCAGCCCTCGCCGGGTTCGAGCCGGCCCGAGGCCACCGCCAGCCCGATCACCAGAGAGCCCGAAAGCGCCACGAGATCGGACAGCGCGGTCAGCCCGAACGCGTCGAAGCGGCGCGTCGCGGCGTCGAGCCGGGCCAGCGCCTCGGCCGGCTGCGGCGCGTGCATCAGCCCCGCGGTGACGGAGAGGCGCGCGCCGTGCTCCGCCTCGGCCCAGTCGAGGAGCGGGTCCCAGGCCTCGTCCTGCCGGGCGCGGAGTTCGGCCGGGGCCTCGGCGCGATAGCAGAGAAGGTCGGTCCCGCCATACTTCGCCACGGCCTCGGCCACCGCGTCATAGGCGAGGGCGGTGCGGTCGATCGCGGTCATCGCGGCGCGGGTGAGCGGCATTTCGGCCGGGCGCACCTCCGCTTCCTGCGCCGCCCATTCCTCGGCGGCGGCGGCGGCGAGGGCGCGACCGGGGATGAGGAGCGGCGCCTTCGCCGGCGTCCGCACCGACTTGCCGTCGAGCGCGACGGTCCAGCCCCCCGGCGCCTCGGCCGCCTCGGCGATGCGATAGAAGCGTTTCATGGCGCCTCCCTAGCGCGGTCGCCCGCCGCTGGCGAGGCTCAGCGTTCGCGCGGGTCGTGCTCGGCCGGCGGCGCGCCGCGGCGGTGAAGCCGGAGCGCGAGGCCGAGCGCAACGCCGACGCCGATCGCCACCGTCAGATCCGCCAGCACCGTCAGCGCCAGCGTGAGGAAGAGGAGAAACCGGTCCGAGGCGCGCAGCGAAAGGCGGTGGCGCCACTTCTCCGGCTCCGACATGTTCCAGGCGGCGAGGATCAGGAGGCCGGCCAGCGCCGGCAGGACCATCGCCCCCGCGAGCGGCGCCGCGACCAGCATTGCGAGGAGGATGACGAAGGCGTGGACCATCCCCGCCACCGGCGTCCGCCCGCCGGCGCGCACGTTCGTCGCGGTGCGCGCGATGGCGCCGGTGGCCGGCAACCCGCCGAAGAGCGAGGAGCCGAGATTGGCGGCGCCCTGCGCGATCAGTTCGGCGTTCGGCCGGTGCGCGCCGCCAAACATCCGGTCCGCGACGATGGCCGAGAGGAGGGACTCGATCCCGGCGAGGAAGGCGATGACGAAGGCGGAGGGCAAAAGCTCGATGATCCGCGCCAGGTCGAGCGCCGGCAGGCTGGGCGCCGGCAGGGCGCGCGGCAGCTCGCCATAACGCGCCGCCACCGTCTCCACCGGCAGCCCTGCCACGGCCACCAGCGCCGAGAGAATCGCCACCGCCACGACGAGGCCCGGCAGCCGCGGCGCGAGCCTCCGGAAGAGGGCGATCAGCGCGATGGTGGCGAGGCCGATGGCGAGCGCGGCCGCGGAGAAACTGTCCCGCGCCGCCCAGAGCGCCGGCAGCTTTTCGAGGAAACCCGCCGGCACGTGTTCGGCGGCGAGGCCGGTCAGGTCCTTGATCTGGCTCGTCGCGATGATGATGGCGATGCCGATGGTGAAGCCGTCGATCACCGGCTCCGGCACCAGCGCGATCAGCCGCCCGGCGCGGAGCCAGCCGGCGACGAGAAGGATCGCCCCGGCCATGAAGGTGGCGATCACCAGCCCGTCATAGCCGTGGCTCTGGATCACGCCGTAGACGACGACGATGAAGGCCCCGGTCGGCCCGCCGATCTGCACGCGGGAGCCGCCGAGGGCGGAGATCAGGAAGCCCGCGACCACCGCGGTGACGAGGCCCTGCGCCGGCGTCGCGCCGGAGGCGATGGCGATGGCGATGGAGAGCGGCAGGGCGACCATCGCCACGGCGATCCCGGCGAAGAGATCGGCGGCGAAGGCCTGCCGCCCGTAGCCCGGCAGGGTGGCGAGGATTTTCGGCGTGCGCATCACGGCCTCCCACGGCGCCGGGGCGGGCGCGGTGACGTCTGGACCATTCGGGACGCTTCTCCATCGCGCCGCCGCGCCGCCGGTTCAAGGGAATAGTGGTCGCAGGGTCCAGGGGGGCTTCGCTCCTGCGACGTGCCGGCGCCGGACCCGTCGCCGCACCGAATTTGTAGACCAAAGCTGCGCCCGACCCTGGGTGGGCGCGCGATCTGCTCGTGGTGCGCGACTTATCCCTGAAGCCCCGGAGGACGGCTGAGCGGCGACTGACATCGCCAGCGCGCCCGGGGGGAGGGCCGGTCGCGGCCCGGGCTGGTCGCCCGGGCGCGAAGGTCGAGAAGGCGAGCTTTTCCGATGGCGGTGGTTGCGGGCCGTACTCAACGACCAGCGTGCGGAGCTCCAGTTCTTGCAGGCCCTCAGGCCCCCGCGCCCTCCACCACCCCGCGCTCGCGATAGGGCGTCCGCCCGTAATGCGCGCGGTAGCATTTCGAAAAATGCGAGGGGCTTGTGAAGCCGCAGGCGAGCGCCACGTTGATCACGCTCATGTCGGTCTGGAGGAGGAGCGCCCGCGCCCGTTCGAGCCGCAGCTCCATGTAGTAGCGCTTCGGCGAGCGGTCGAGATAGCGCCGGAAGAGCCGCTCCAGCTGCCGCGTCGAGAGCCCGACCTCCTCGGCCAGCAGCGAGGGCGAGACCGGCTCCTCGATCGCGTCCTCCATGCGGCGGATCACCGAGGTGAGCTTCGGGTGCCGCACCCCCATCCGCGCCGGAGCGGAGAGGCGCTGCCGGTCCGCCTGCGCCCGGAGCGGCGTCATGGCGAGCTGGTCCATCACCTCGGCGGCCAGCTCCCGCCCGCCATCCTCGGCGATCATCGCCAGCATCATGTCGGCCGGCGCCGCGCCGCCCGAGGCGGTCCAGCGGCGGCCGTCGCGCTCGTAGTAGCGGTCCGAAAGGGCGATGTCGGGGAACTCCTCGCGGAACCCTTCGCGGTTCTCCCAGTGGATCGTGCAGCGCGCCTCGTCGAGCAGGCCCGCCTTCGCCAGCGCCCAGGCGCCGGTGCAGACCGCGCCCATGCCGACGCCGCGCCGCTCCTGCTTGCGAAGCCAGGTGACGACCGGCTTCGTCGTCGTCCGCTTCACGTCGAGCCCGCCGCAGACGATCACCATCGCGTCCCGGTCGAGATCGGCGAGCCCGATATCCACCATCACCCGCGCGCCGTTCGAGCAGGTGGCCGAAGCCCCGTCCTCGGCGACCAGCTTCCAGGAATAGAGCGGCCGCTCCGCCATGCGGTTGGCGACGCGCAGCGGCTCCAGCGCCGCGGCGAAGGCGAACATTGTGAAGCGGTCGAGCAGGAGGAACGCGAATTCCCGCGTTTTCGTCGCCGCCCCGACACGGTCGCGCGCGCCGTCCGTTTTCGCCTCCATCGCCCTCATGAGGAAAAGAAGGCTGCGGCGCGCGGGAGGTCAAGCGGCATCGACGCTGGATTCGCGCCCGAGGGCGCCATAGAAGCCGCCCAATCCGCCTGCGGAGGGAGAGAGCCATGACGAAATCCTGGTCCCGCGCCTCCTGGCGCGCGAAGCCGGCGCTGCAGATGCCCGTCTATCCGGACGCGGCGGCGCTGGAGCGCGTCGAGGCCAAGCTCGCGAAATATCCGCCGCTCGTCTTCGCCGGCGAGGTGCGTCAGCTCCGCGCCAGGCTCGCCGACGTGGCGGCCGGCGACGCGTTTTTGCTCCAGGGCGGCGATTGCGCCGAAAGCTTCGCGGAATTCACCGCGGACAACATCCGCGACACGTTCCGCGTGCTCCTGCAGATGGCGGTCGTCCTCACCTTCGCGGCGAAGAAGCCGGTGGTGAAGGTCGGCCGCATGGCTGGCCAGTTCGCGAAGCCCCGCTCCGCCGACACCGAGACGGTGAACGGAGTGGAGCTCCCCTCCTATCGCGGCGACATCATCAACGGCTTCGCCTTCGACGCCGAAAGCCGGATCCCGGACCCGAACCGGATGCTGGAGGCCTATCTTCAGGCCGCCGCCTCGCTGAATCTCCTGCGCGCCTATGCGCAGGGCGGCTTCGCCTCGCTCCAGCGCGTCGCGATGTGGAACCTCGGATTCGCCAAGGACAGCCCGCAGGCGGATCGCTACATGCGTCTCGCCGAGCAGATCTCCGCCTCGCTCGACTTCGCGGAGGCCTGCGGCATCAACTCGGCGAATTCGACGCAGATGAAGGGGGTGGATTTCTACACCTCTCACGAGGCGCTGCTCCTGCCCTACGAGGAGGCGCTGACCCGCGCCGACCTCGCCACCGGCGACGTCATCGCCGGCTCCGGCCACATGATCTGGATCGGCGACCGCACGCGCCAGCCCGAGGGCGCGCATGTCGAGTATTGCCGCGGCGTCGCCAACCCGATCGGCCTCAAATGCGGGCCGTCGATCTCCGAGACCGATCTCCTGAAGCTGATCGATCTCCTCAACCCGAAGAACACGCCCGGCCGGCTGACGCTGATCGCCCGCTTCGGCGCCGGCAAGGTGGAGAGCCACCTGCCGCGGCTGATCAAGGCGGTGGAGCGCGAAGGGCGGTCGGTGATCTGGTCCTGCGACCCGATGCACGGCAACACGATCAAGGCCGAGTCGGGCTACAAGACCCGGCCCTTCGACAAGGTGCTGCAGGAAGTGCGGGAGTTCTTCGACGTCCACGAGGCGATGGGCACCTATGGCGGCGGCGTGCATTTCGAGCTGACCGGGCAGGACGTGACCGAGTGCCTCGGCGGCATGCACAAGCTCCAGTCGGCCGATCTCTCGGACCGCTACCACACCGCCTGCGACCCGCGGCTCAACGCCAGCCAGGCGCTGGAGCTGGCGTTCCTCCTGGCCGAGGAGCTGGAGAAATCCGTCCGCCCCGGCCGCGCCGAGGCGGTCTGAGCCAGGCTGCGATGCGCGCCGCCGCGTTCCGCGTCGCGCGGGCCGCGGCGGCGGGTTCGTTTGAACCTTCGTTCGAGGTCGTCATCGGCCTGCGGCCGTTTGAGAGCGCGACGCTCACCACTTCCGGCCCGGGCGACCAGTCCGGGCCGCGCCCGCCCCTCCAAGCAGGCGGGCGCCCCCCGGCCGTCACGAGCGGTTCCGCCCGAGGTCGGGGCGACGCCATTAAGCGCCCATGTCGGCCGTGTCCGGCGCCCACCCAGGGGCGGCCGCGCCCCTCTGCGCTTCGCTCCGACAGACGCCAAAGACGCGCCGCACCGGTTCAAAACCTT
>CALFYQ010000253.1 GCA_937952085.1 uncultured Paracoccaceae bacterium
GTCCTCAACCTCTGCCATTCCGATTCGCAGCGGGATTCCTTCGCCCGCCGCGGCAACGCGATGCGGCTCGAAGGGGTGGATGCGGAGCTTCTGGATCGGGACGGGGTCCGCGCCCTCTGCCCCTTCCTCGAATTCGACGATTCGCGCTTCCCGATCACCGGCGGCCTCCTCCAGCGCCGCGGCGGCACCGCGCGGCATGACGCGGTCGCCTGGGGCTACGCCAGCGCGGCGGACCGGCGCGGCGTCGATCTCATCCAGAACTGCGAGGTCACCGGCTTCCGCATCGAGAACGGCCGCATCCTCGGGGTGGAGACGACGCGCGGCCATATCGGCGCGAAGAAGGTGGCGATGGCGGCGGCGGGGAATTCCGGCCGCGTCGCCGCGCTTGCGGGGCTCCGCCTGCCGATCGAAAGCCACGTCCTCCAGGCCTTCGTTTCGGAAGGGCTGAAGCCCGTGATCCCCGGCGTCATCACCTTCGGCGCCGGGCACTTCTATGTCAGCCAGTCCGACAAGGGCGGCCTCGTCTTCGGCGGCGACATCGACATGTACAATTCCTACGCCCAGCGCGGAAATCTCCCCGTGGTGCAGGACGTATGCGAGGGCGCGATGGCGATCCTCCCCATGCTCGGCCGGGCGAAACTGCTGCGAAGCTGGGGCGGGATCATGGACATGTCGATGGACGGCGCGCCGATCATCGACCGCACACCCATCGACGGCCTCTTCCTCAATTGCGGCTGGTGCTATGGCGGCTTCAAGGCCACCCCGGCATCCGGCTACGTCTTCGCCCACCTGATCGCCACCGGGGAGCCGCACCCCGTCGCCCGCGACATGCGGCTCGACCGGTTCGAGCGGGGCTACGCCATTGACGAACGGGGCGCCGGCCCCCAGCCGAACCTCCACTGATGCGCATACCCTGCCCCTTCTGCGGCCCCCGCGCCTCCGAGGAATTCGCCTATCTCGGCGACGCGAAGATGATGGACCGACCGCTTGATGGACCGAGCTGGGAGGCGGTGTTCCTCCGCGACAACCCGCCCGGCCGGCACCGCGAACTCTGGCGCCACGAGGGCGGCTGCGGCGCCTGGCTGGTGCTGGAGCGGGACGTGACGACGCACGAGATCTTCGGCGCGGAACTGGCGGAGCGCGCCCTTGCAGATTGACCGTCTCTCCGGCGGCGGCCGCATCGACCGCGCCCGCAAGCTGAGCTTCCGATTCGACGGCCGGCGCTACGAAGGCTTCGCCGGCGATACGTTGGCCTCCGCCCTTCTCGCAAACGGCGTCCGGCTGATGGGCCGGAGCTTCAAGTATCACCGCCCGCGCGGCCCCCTGTCCGCCGGCCCGGAAGAGCCGAACGCCCTCGTCACGACCGGCGCCGGCGCGGCGGCTGACCCGAACGTCCGCGCCACCGTTCAGGAGCTTTACGAGGGGCTGGAGGCGGCGCCGCAGAACTTCGTCGGTTCGCTGCGGCGGGACTGGATGGCGGTCAACGACCTCCTCCACCGGTTCCTCGGCGCGGGCTTCTACTACAAGACGTTCATGTGGCCCTCCGCCTTCTGGGAGCGCCTTTACGAGCCGCTGATCCGCCGCGCCGCGGGCCTCGGCGCCCTTTCCGGCGCGCCGGACCCCGCCGCCTACGAGGTCGCCCACGCCCATGCCGACCTTCTCGTCATCGGCGCCGGCCCCGCCGGGCTGATGGCGGCGCTGACCGCCGGCCGCGCCGGCAAGCGGGTGATCCTCGCCGACGAGGATTTCGCCCTCGGCGGCCGGCTCAACGCGGAATCGCATGAGGTGGGCGGGGGCGCCGCCGCCGACTGGGCCGATGTGGCGGCGGCCGAACTCGCCTCGTTGCCGAACGTGCGGCTGATGCCCCGCACCACGGTCTTCGGCGTCTACGACGGCGCGGATTACGGCGCGCTGGAGCGGAACACGGACCATCTGGCGAATGCGCCGAAGGGCCTGCCGCGGATGACGCTCTGGAAGGTCCACGCGCCCCGCGCCGTGCTCGCCGCCGGCGCCATCGAGCGGCCCATCGCCTTCGGAAACAACGACCGGCCGGGGATCATGCTCGCCGGCGCCGTCCGGACCTGGATCAATCGCTACGCCGTCCTCCCCGGCCGCCGCGCCGTCGTCTTCACCGCCTGCGACGACGGCTGGCGCACGGCGCGCGATCTTCGCGCCGCGGGCGCCGAGGTGGTGCTGGTGGACGCCCGCCCCGGCGCCGGCTCCGACGAGGGCTTCCGCGCGATCCGCGGCGGCGCGGTGCTCGATACGGGCGGGCGGCTTCGCGTCTCCCACGCCATGCTCCGCCATGCCGGCGGGGCGACGGATGCGGTCTCGGCCGATCTCGTCGCCGTCTCCGGCGGCTGGTCCCCGGCGGTCCACCTCTCCACCCATCTCGGCTGCCGCCTGGTCTGGCGCGACGACATCGCCGCCTTTGTCCCCGGCGACCGGCTGCCGCCCGGCATGCAGGTCGCCGGCGCCGCGCGGGGCGTCTTTTCGACCGCCGCCTGCCTCCGGGACGGCGCCGAGGCCGCCGCCCGCGCCCTCGAAATCCCGCCCGCCGCGGCGCCAGAGGCGGAGGACGGCGCGACCGGCGTTTCCGCCTTCTGGCATGTGAAAGGCGCCAAGCGCGCCTTCCTCGACCAGCAGAACGACGTTTCTGTCCACGACCTTGAGATCTCGGTGCGGGACGGGTTCCGCGCCCCCGAGCACGCCAAGCGCTACACCACGCTCGGCATGGCGACCGACCAGGGCAAGACCGCCAACATCCTGGCGCTCGGCGTCCTTTCCGAACTCACCGGCAAGACGATCCCGGAGCTTGGAACCACCACCTTCCGCCCGCCCTGGACCCCGGTCCCAATCGCCGCCTTCGGCGGGCGGCATCGCGGCAAGCACTTCCACCCGACCCGGCTCACTCCCTCGCACGACTGGGCCGCCGCGCACGGCGGCGATTTCGTCGAGGCCGGGCTCTGGCTCCGCGCCCAGTGGTTCCGCGCGAAAGGCGAGGCCGGCTGGCGCGACAGCGTGGACCGGGAGGCGCTCGCGGTCCGTCGCTCGGTGGGCGTCTGCGACGTCTCCACCCTCGGCAAGATCGACGTGAAGGGGCCGGAAGCCGGCGCCTTCCTCGACTTCCTCTACCGCAACACGATCTCGACCCTGCCGGTCGGCCGCTGCCGCTATGGCCTGATGCTGCGGGAAGACGGGCTCGTCTATGATGACGGCACCGTCGCCCGGCTCGGGCCGGAACATTTCCTCGTCACCACCACCACCGCCAAGGCCGGCGAGGTCCTCCGCCACATGGAGTTCGCGCGGCAATGCCTGCGGCCGGCCCGCGCCGTCTCGCTTGTCTCGGTCACCGACCACTGGGCGCAATACGCCGTCGCCGGGCCGGGCGCGCGGGAGCTTCTTCAGGGCCTCGTCGCGGAGGACATCTCCGACGCCGCCTTCCCCTATCTCGCCTGCGGGCCGGTCACGGTGGCGGGCGTTCCGGGCCGGCTTTTCCGCATCTCCTTCTCCGGCGAGCGCGCCTACGAGATCGCGGTTCCCGCCCGCTACGGCCATGACCTTTTCGACCGGATCGTGAAGGCGGGGGCGACGCCCTACGGCGTCGAGGCGCTCTCCGTCCTCCGCATCGAGAAGGGTCATCCGGCCGGCGCGGAGCTCGATGGGCGCACCTCAGCGATGGACCTCAATCTCGGCGGCCTCGGCGCGAAGAAGGCCGCGCCGTTCATCGGCCGGGAGATGGAGAAGCGGGAGGGCATCCAGGATGCATCCCGCCCCCGCCTCGTCGGCCTCCGCCCGGTGGATCCGAAGGCGCGGATCACCGCCGGCGCGCACCTGCTCGACCCCGGCGCCGAGGCGCGGACGGCGAGCGATCGCGGCTGGGTCTCCTCCGTCGCATGGTCGCCGGAGCTGTCGCGCTATGTCGGCCTCGGCTTCCTCGTCCACGGCGCGGTGCGGAAGGGTGAGCGCGTCCGCGCCTGGGACGGGCTTCGCGGCCTCGATGTCGAGGTGGAAGTGACGAGCCCTCACCATGTCGACCCGGAAGGGAGCCGGCTCCGTGGCTGAAACTCTCGCCCCCTGCTCCGCCTTCGTCGCCACGCTCGACGTCGCGGTGGAAGGCGCCCGCCTCACCGAAGCCCCGGCCCGCACGCTCCATCATGTCGCCCTCGTCGCCGATCCGTCGGGCCTTCCCGGCCCCGGCCGCGCCGCCGAGGAAGGCGGCCTCACCTTCCTTCCCCTCGGCCCCGGCCAGTGGCTCGCCATCGGCGACGGCGGCGCCCTCGCCGCCCGGCTCCCCAGCGCCGCGCTGACCGACGTCTCGGACGGCCATGTCCCCCTCCTACTCGAAGGGCCGAAGGCGCGGGACGTCCTCGCCCGGCTCTCGTCGCTCGACTACGAGGCCTTCCCGCCCGGCGCGGTCGCGCGCACGCTGATGATGCAGCTCGCCGCCACGATCCGCCGCCTGCCGGACGGGCCGGCGGGCCCGGCCTATGCGCTCGAGGTCGCCCGCTCCTCCGCCCGCTCCTTCGTCCATCATGTCGAGGAGGCGATGCGCGCCGTCGCCGCCCGCGGCTGAGCGCCGCGCTTCCCTTCCGCATCGGGCCGGCGCAGCATCCCGCCGCCAGAAACGGAGGGTGAAGTGCGGGCCAACTATGACGTGGTGATCGGCGGCGGGGCGATGACCGGCTCCTCCGCGGCCTTCTTCCTCTCCGACTGCGCCGATTTCGGTGGGAC
>CALFYQ010000254.1 GCA_937952085.1 uncultured Paracoccaceae bacterium
GCCGGGGAAGGCGCGGGCCCTATTCTTTTTTCGGGGAGCGGCCGCATGCGCCGGCTTTGCGATAAAGGCCGCGCACGAAACTGGGTGGGCGCTTGGTCCGCTTCCGGTGGGTGCTTTTCAAGAAGCCCCGCACGAGGGCTGAATGGCGCCTCACGTCGCCAGCGCGCCCTCCCGGGAGGAGGGTCGGGCGCGGCCCGGGCTGGTCGCCCGGGAAAGACTCTGGAACGGCTAAGCGCCTACGGCGTCCTCCCCGCCCGCGCGATCTCGAATGTCGTCACGATGTCCTCCTCGGTCAGCGCGACGCGGCTCGCCGGCTGGTCCTTCGCCTTCGGGTCGATGGTCTCGCCGCCGCCCGCGCCGAGCGACCGCGCGAGGCCGATGACCCGCGAGAGCGAGGAATAGACCTGGTACCAGAAGGGCCCGCCGAGCCCGATCAGGATGCCGGCGAGGAGCGTATAGGCGGCCCAGCCGAAAAGCGTCCGATCCTTGTTCCCGAGGCAATCCTCGGCGGCGAAGACGCCCGAAAGCGAGACGCCGAAGATGCTGAGTTCGGAAAGCTCGGAGCCGCAGAACGGGTAATAGCTCGGGCCGATCGGCAGGCCGGCGCTTTCGCGCAATTCGGTGACGCTGGCGGCCAGCGCCTCGGCGCTGTCGCCGATCTCCTTCAGCGTCGCCTCCGCCGCCCCGGCCGCGACCGCGTCAAGCTTCGCCACGGCGGCCTCGTTCGCCGCCTTCGCCGCCTCCGCCTGCGCGAAGAGGGCCGCGCGGGCGGCCGGGTCGTCCATCAGGTGGACGAAGACGCGCCCGGCGTCGACATTGGCGCCGAAGGCGAAGATCACCGCGGCGATGGCGGTGATCCGGTGCGCCTTGTAGCGGAACCGCTCGGAGGCCGCCGCGGCGTAGCGCTCATAGGTGCGCGAAACGTCGGTCAGCACGGCGCGAAGCTCCGCCCGCCCCTTCTTTGCGAAGGCGTCGCCAAGCTCGGATTTCGCGAGTCGCTGAAGCAGCGAATAGGTGGTGATCTTCTCGTGCCCGAACCGCATCGTCGCGAAGGGGATGCGCGCCGCCTTCTCGGCCAGGGGGCTGAGGGTGAGCTTCTTCTTCAGCGCGTCCACGTCCGCTTCGGAGAGCTTGCCGTCGGCGTTCACGTCGAGCACGCCATGGAGCCCCGCCTTCGCGGTGGGGACGATCTCGTCGACGATCAGCCGCTCGATGGCGTCGGCCAGCACCTGCTGCCGGATCGCGAAGAGGCGGAGGAACGCCTCCGCGATCCCGGTCACGATGGTCGAGAGGACGATCATCACCACGGCGAAGGCCGCCGCGCCTTCGAGGACTTCCATGCCGCGCCTCCGTTCCGGGCCGCCCCGAGCCTCGCGCCAAGGCGCGCGACTCGCAAGTGACGGAGCGCAACCTTCAGGCGAAGGCGATCTGCGCCTTCATCGCCACCGAGCGGTCGGAGGCGAGTTCGAACGCCGCCTTCGCCTCGGAGAGCGGCAGCGTGTGGGTGAGGAGCGGCGACGGGTCGATCAGCCCGCCCCGCATCAGCGAGACCGCGACCGGGAATTCCTCATGGAAGCGGAAGGCGCCGCGAAGCTCGATCTCCTTCGCGGTGATCGCCTGCACCGGCACGTTCATGTCGCCGCCGAGCCCGACCTGCACGATCACCCCGCGCGGCCGGAGCGCCGCGACCCCGGCGGCCAGCGCCTGCGGCGATCCGGAACATTCGAAGAGCACGTCGAACGAGCCCTTGTCGGCCGAATAGGGCGCCATCGCCTCCGGCGTCTCGGCGACGTTGATCGCCCGGTCGGCGCCCACCTTCATCCCATGCGCCAGCGCCGCGGCGGAAAGGTCGGTGACGACGATCTCCTGCGCCCCGGCCCGCCGCGCGGCGAGGATGCAGAGCGCGCCGATCGGGCCGCAGCCCGTCACCAGCACCCGCTTGCCGAGAAGCTCGCCCGCCCGCCGCGCGGCGTGAAGACAGACCGAAAGCGGCTCCGCCATCGCCGCGAGGCCAGGCGAAAGGCCCTCCGCCTTCACGCACTGGCCGGCCTCGGCGACCAGCATCTCGCGGAACGCGCCCTGGATGTGCGGGAAGGGCATGGCGGAGCCGTAGAACCGCATGTTGAGGCAATGGTTCCGCAGCCCCTCGGCGCAGTAGCGGCACTCGCCGCAAGGCCGGGAGGGGGAGATCGCCACGAGATCGCCGGCGGCCAGCCCTTCGACGCCGGCGCCCAGCGCCTCGACCCAGCCGGACACCTCATGCCCGAGAATCATCGGCTCGCGGAGCCGCACCGTCCCGAAGCCGCCATGGTTGTAGTAGTGAAGGTCCGAGCCGCAGATGCCGCCGGCGGCGAGCCGGATCAGCACCTCGCCCGGCCCCGGCGCCTCGACGGGGCGCTCCTCGATCCTCAGGTCCTTCGCGGCGTGGACGACGACGGCGCGCATGGGCTTGCCCTCCCGATTTTCGCCGAGAGTGACGGATCGCGCGGCGCGGCGCCAGCGGGGCGAAAGGGGTTTCGCGCGGGTCGGCCGGGGGGCTGGAGTCGACGCCTCAGCGCACAAGCGAGCGAGAAGGAAGCGTTGCGCCCTTCCGGGTGGAGAGGGCCGCGTCCGACCCTGGGTGGGCGCGGGCGCCGATCGTGGTCAGCGGTTTATCCTCAAAGCCCCGGACTAGCGCTGAACGGCTTGGGCCATCGCCAACGCGCCCTCCCGGGGAGGAGGGTCGGGCGCGGCCCGGGCTGGTCGCCCGGGCGGAACGCTCGAACGGCGAGCCTCGAAGCCGGAGCGCAGGACCGCCCCGCCCCCCGCTTGCGGCCCGCGCGCGGCGCGGCGATGATCGGCGGAAAATGGGGGAACGCATGGACGGGCTCGAACGCCTCTTCTCGCTCAAGGGCCGCACGGCGCTGGTGACCGGCTCGTCTCAGGGCATCGGCCTTGCGCTCGCCGAGGGGCTCGCCTCCGTCGGCGCGCGGATCGTGCTGAACGGGCGGGACGGGGGAAAGCTCGAAAGCGCGGCGGCCGAGCTTCGCGCCGCCGGCGCGGCGGTCGACCTTCTCGCCTTCGACGTGACCGACCACGCCGCCGCCCGCGCGGCGGTGGACGGATACGAGGCCTCGCACGGGCCGATCGACATCCTCGTCAACAACGCCGGGATGCAGCACCGCGGCCCGCTCGAAGATTTCGCGCCGGAGGATTTCGAGCGGCTGATGCGCGTCAACGTCTCCTCCGTCTTCAATGTCGGGCAGGCCTGCGCGCGGCACATGATCCGCCGCGGGCGCGGCAAGATCGTCAACATCGCCTCGGTGCAGACCGCGCTCGCCCGGCCCGGCATCGCGCCCTACACCGCCACCAAGGGCGCCGTCTCCAACCTCACCAAGGGCATGGCGACGGACTGGGCGAAGCATGGGCTCAACGTCAACGCCCTCGCGCCCGGCTATTTCGAGACGCCGCTCAACGCCGCGCTGGTGGCGGACCCGGCCTTCACCGAATGGCTCTCGAAACGCACGCCCCAGGGCCGCTGGGGCCGGGTGGAGGAGCTGGTGGGCGCCTGCGTCTTCCTCTCCTCGCCGGCCTCGAGCTTCGTCAACGGCACGACGCTTTTCGTCGATGGCGGCGTGACGGCCTCGCTGTGAGCGCGGAGATCTACTGCCTCGGCGAACCGCTCGCCGAGTTCGTGCGGGAGCCGGACGGCCGCTGGCGGCTCGGCTGGGGCGGGGACAGCTGCAACGCCGCCATCGCCGCGGCCCGACAGGGCGCGAAGGTCGGCTATCTCGGCGCGCTGGGGACGGATCTTTTTGGCGACGGCATCGTCGCCCACTGGGCCGCGGAAGGGGTGGACGCCGCCTCCGTCCGCCGCAACCCCGCCGCCCCGACCGGGCTCAACTTCGTCGAGCCCGACCCGGCGGCGCGGCGCTTCACCTATGTGCGGAAGGGCTCCGCCGCCTCGCTCTACGGGCCGGACGATCTCGACCTTCCGGCGCTCCGCGCGGCGCGCGTCCTCCATCTCTCCGGCATCACGCTCGCCGTCTCGCCGACGCTCCGCGCCGCCGGGCTGGCGGCGATGGAGGCGGCGCGGGCGGCGGGGCTCACCGTCTCGCTCGACACCAATCTCCGCCTCGCGCTCTGGAGCGCGGAGGCCGCGCTCGAAACCCTCCGCCGCGCCGCCGCCCTCGCCGACACGCTCGTCACCTCGATCGAGGACGCCGAGGCGCTGATGGGGATTTCGGACCCGGACGCCGCGATCGACGCCTGGGCGGCGCTCGGCCCGAAGACGGTGATCCTCACCATGGGCGCGAAGGGGAGCCGGATGCTGGCCGACGGCGGCCGGGTCGACGTGCCGCCCGCTCCCGCCAACCCGGTGGACAGCACCGGCGCCGGAGACAGCTTCGCCGGCTCCTTCCTCGCCTGGCGGCTCGAGCTTGGCGACCCGCTCGAGGCGGCGCGCCGGGCGGCCATCGTCGCGGCGGGCACGGTTTCGGGCTACGGCGCCACCGCGCCGATCCCGCGCCGCGAGGCGGTGCTGGCGGCGCGGGCCGCGGCGCCCAAGGCTTAGGCGCCTCGCGCCAAAGCGCCGCCCGAGAAGGCGATTTCCATTGCGGAACCGGCGCCCCGCCGCTTCTATGGCGCTGCAACAACGATGGATCGCCATGCGCCACGTCCCGCCGACCGCCCTTTCCGCGCCGATGCAGCGCGCGATGGGGCGCGTCCGGCTGTCCGCCAAGGTGCGGGACGGGCGAACGGTGATCGACCGGCTGCACCAGGCCGGCTGCGGCAAGGCGCGGATGCCGCGGACCGAGGGGTTCGAGGCGGTGATCCTCAACACTTCGGGCGGCCTCACCGGCGGCGACCGGATCGAGGTGGAGATCGAGGCCGCGCCCGGCGCCCGCGTCACCGCGGCGAGCCAGACGGCGGAGCGGGTCTATCGCGCGCTGGCCGGCGCGGCGGAGGTGCGGAACCGCCTCGTCCTCGGGGCCGGCGCACGGCTCGACTGGCTGCCGCAGGAGACCATCCTTTTCGACGGCGGACGGCTCGACCGGCGGCTCGAAGTCGAGATGGCGGAGGGCGCGACGCTCCTCGCGGTCGAGCCCCTCGTCCTCGGCCGCGCC
>CALFYQ010000255.1 GCA_937952085.1 uncultured Paracoccaceae bacterium
GTGCGGAACATCTTCGAGCGCTTCGTGGCGCAGGGGTCGATCACCGCCCTCGTCGGCGTCAACGGCGCCGGCAAGTCCACCATCTTCAAGGCGGTGATGGGCTTCCTGGAGACCGCGTCCGGCGAGGTGCGGATCCTCGGCCTGCCGGTGCGGGAGGCGATCCGGCGGAACCTCGTCGCCTATGTGCCGCAGGCGGAGGAGGTGGACTGGTCCTTCCCCGTCCTCGTCGAGGATGTGGCGATGATGGGCCGCTACGGCCGCATGGGCCTCTTTCGCCGGCCGCGGGCGGAGGACCGGGCGGCTGTGGACTCCGCGCTCGAACGGGTCGGCATGTCGGCGCTCCGCACGCGCCAGATCGGCGAGCTTTCCGGCGGCCAGCGAAAGCGCGTCTTCCTCGCCCGCGCCCTGGCGCAGGACGCGCAGGTGATCCTGCTCGACGAGCCCTTCACCGGCGTCGACGTCGACACCGAGGCGGCGATCGTCGAGCTTCTGAGGGCGCTCCGGGCGGAGGGGCGGGTGATGCTGGTCTCCACCCACAATCTCGGCTCCGTGCCGGAATTCTGCGACCGTGTGGCGCTGGTGAAGGGCGCGATCCTCGCCCATGGGCCGACCGCCGAGGTCTTCACCCACGAGAACCTCGCCCAGGCCTTCGGTGGCACGCTCCGCCGCTTCACCCTCGGCGGCGCGGACCTCCATGACGACGACGACGAACGCGAGGTGACCGTGCTGACCGACGATGAACGGCCGTTCGTTCTTTACCAGGACGGGAAGCAATGAGCGCCCTCCTGGAGCCCTTCGCCTATGGCTACATGTGGAACGCCATCTGGGTCTCGGGGCTCACCGGCGCGGTCTGCGGGTTTCTCTCCGCCTTCGTGATGCTGAAGGGCTGGTCGCTGATCGGCGACGCGCTCGCGCATTCCATCGTGCCGGGCGTAGCTGTGGCCTGGATGTTCGGCCTGCCGCTCGCGGTCGGGGCCTTCGTGGCGGGCGGGCTGGCGGCGGGCTCGATGCTCTTCCTCTCCGAGCGCACCGGCCTGAAGCAGGACGCGATCATCGGCGTGATCTTCACCTCCTTCTTCGGGCTCGGGCTCTTTCTCGTCTCGCTCTTCCCGACCTCGGTGAACGTGCAGACCATCGTGATGGGCAACGTGCTCGCCATCGCCGCGGACGACGCGCGGCAGCTCGCGGTCATCGGCCTCGTCGCGATGGCGCTTCTCCTCGTCTTCTGGCGAGACATGATGGCGGTCTTCTTCGACGAGGCGCATGCGCGCGCGGTGGGGCTCCGGGCCGGGGCGTTGAAGGCGCTCTTCTTCACCCTCCTCGCCGCGGCGACGGTGGCGGCGATGCAGACGGTCGGCGCGTTCCTCGTCATCGCGCTCGTCGTCACGCCGGGGGCGACGGCCTATCTGCTCTCCGACCGGTTTCCGCGACTGATCCTCCTCTCGGTCGGCATCGGCGGCGGCGCCTGCCTTGTCGGAGCCTATCTCAGCTATTTCCTCGACGGCTCGACCGGCGGGGTGATTGTCTTGCTGGAGACGCTGATCTTCCTCGCGGCGGCGATCTTCGCGCCTAAGCACGGCAAGCTCGCGGCGCTTCGCCGCCTCCGGGAGGCGGCGCGGTGATCGAGACGGCGCTCCTCCCGTTCCAGCTTCCCTTCATGCGGGATGCGATGCTGATGGCGATGCTGGTCTCCGTGCCGGCGGCGCTCCTCTCCTGCCTTCTCGTCCTCCGCGGCTGGGCGCTGTTGGGCGATGCGATCTCCCACGCCGTGCTGCCGGGGGTGGTGATCGCCTACATGGTGGGCGCGCCCCTCGCCGTCGGCGCCTTCATCGCCGGCATGGGCTGCGCGCTTATGGTCGGCTGGCTTGACGCGAATACGCGGGTGAAGCCGGATACGGTGATGGGCGTGGTCTTCTCCGGCATGTTCGGCCTCGGCGTGACGCTTTACGCCTGGGTGCGGACCGACGTGCATCTCGACCACATCCTTTTCGGAGACATCCTTGGCGTCGGCCCGGCCGACCTCCTCGAAGGCGGCGCGATCTGTGCGGTCGCGACCGCCGCGCTCGTCGCCTTCCAGCGGGAATTCATGCTTCAGGCCTTCGATCCGGCCCATGCCCGCGCGGTGGGCCTGCCCTCCCGGGCGCTCCACTACGCGCTGCTCGCCCTCGTCTCGCTGACCGTCGTGGCGGCGCTGAAGGCGGTGGGCATCATCCTCGCCGTCGCGCTCCTGGTGACGCCGGGCGCCGTCGCCTTCCTTCTGGTCAGGCGGTTCGGGGCGATGCTGCTCGTCGCGGTCGGCGTCGCGCTTACGGCCTCGCTGATCGGCGTCTGGCTGTCCTTCATGATCGATTCCGCGCCGGCGCCGACGATCGTCCTCCTCCTCACGCTCGCCTTCGTCGCCGCCTTTCTCCGCGCGCGGCTCCAGGCCCCGCGCCGCGCTGAGCCACGCCGGGAGGCGGCCTAGACCAGCAGGCCGAGGCGAACGGCGGACGCCACCGCTTCGATGACGGTTTGGGCGCCGAGGCGGCGGCGGGCGCTCTCGATCTGGTGGCGCACGGTGCTGACGGACCGGCCGGTCATGAGCGCGATCTCCTCCGGTCGACGGCCGGCCGCCAGCCCGTCGAGCGCGATCCGCTCGCTCTGCGTGAGCCTGAGATCGGGCGTCGTGTCCGCAAGCCGCAGGGCGCGAACGCCGAGTTCCCGCGCCGCGAGGCGCAGATACCATTCGTTCCGCGCGAAGACCTCGTCGAAATGTTCGCCGCCGATCTTCGTCTCTCCGGCGACGACCATCACGCCCCGAAAGCCCGCGCGCAGGCCGACCAGTGGGATCGCTGCGGTATAGCCGACGCTGTTGTCCCGCATGATCTCGATCACCTGCGGGAGCAGAGAGCCGTCGGCCCGGGGCGACGGGTCGTCGAAATAGGCGCTGGCGCTGAAAGAGGCCTTGGCGGCGAGCGCCGCGCGGAGGATCGGATCTTCGATGTTGAGCTTCGCCTCGCGGTAGTCGCGCACGGCGTCGTTCAGCGGCCCTTCCCCCATCGCCGGCAGAACGTCCACGCCGTCGGCCGTCGTCTGGAACCGGGCGACCATCGCGCTGTGAAAGCCCGAGACGAGCGCGGCGTCGAAGAAGTGGAGAAAGGCGGATTCGAGATCCGGCGCTTCTGCGATATGATGCAGCCTGGCCATCTCGCCCTTCAGGGGGATCGCCGTGCGCCTCCGCGCCGGGCGTCGCGGTCGCGCCTCATACACTACCGTGTCTTTCATGCTTGAACTACAATCCGCCCACGATTTGCCTATTGCATTTAGGCTACATTCGATAAATCACTGCGTCCAGCAAGCAAATAATGGCGTGTCGGATTTTGTATTTCTAAACGGTTTAGTAACGTATTCCAAGTTGCGCTCGCAACTGGAGGGCCGTGGCGCGACTGTTCGACTCGGGAGGCGGATCTGGAATGAAGATTGTGCGCGCGGAGGTGATCCCGGTCGTCATCCCCTTCTCCGATGGCGGCGGGGCCGGCGCCGGGCTGATGCCGAACCAGAAATGGGACCGGCTGGAGATCATCCTCGTCCGGCTGGAGGCGGAGGACGGGACGGTCGGCTGGGGCGAGGCTTTCGCCTATTCCTGCCGCTCGGCCACGCTGGCGGCGCTCCGCGACATGGTCTTCCCGATGGTGGTCGGCGCCGAGGTGGAGGACATCCCGGCCTTCACCCGCCTCCTCGAGCGCAAGCTCCACATCCAGGGGCGATTCGGCATCGTTCTCTTCGCGATCTCGGGCGTCGACATCGCGCTCTGGGACATGGCGGCGAAACAGGCGGGGTTGCGGCTCGCGGACCTTCTCGGCCTGAAGCGGGAGCGGTTCCCAGCCTATGCCAGCATGGTCCGCTATGGCGACCCGGCGATGGTGGAGGCGCGGGCGCGGCGGGCCGCGGAGGCCGGCTATCCTTCGATGAAGCTCCATGAGATCGCGCTCCCCTGCATCGAGGCGGGGCGGCGCGGCGCGCCCTCGGTCAAGCTGACGACGGACGTCAACTGCAACTGGTCCGCCGATGAGGCGCGCCGCCTCCTGCCGGAGATGAAGGCGCACGGCCTCCACTGGGTGGAGGAGCCGGTCTGGCCGCCGGACGATTGCGGGCAGCTCTCCGCCCTGGAGGCCGAGTTCGGGGTGTCGCTGGCGAGCGGCGAGAACGCCGGCACGGCGCAGCCCTTCGCCGAGATCGTGAAGGCGGTGACCTTCCCGCAGCCTTCCGTCACCAAGGTCGGCGGCGTCACCGAGTTTCGCGCGGTCCACGCGCTGGCGGCGGCGGCGGGCAAGGAGACGATGCCCCATTGCCCCTATTTCGGACCCGGCTACTGGGCCTCGGCGCAACTGATGGGCGCGATGGAGGTCGGCATGTTCGAGTTCCTGGACATCGAGGCGGAGGCCTGGCTCGCGCCCGACATGCCCTTGCCGGAGGGCGGGACGATTCGCCTGCCGTCACGGCCCGGCCTCGGCTTCGAGCCGGACATGGCGGTGGTGGAGCGGTTCCGCGTCGCGTGACCGCGTATCAAGGTTGATAGCGCCGTCAATTTTATGATTCTATTGAACTATCCGCGCACCGGCGTTCCGGCGCCCGATCTCAGGCCGGGGCCCGCGCCACGGCGACGCCGATCATCGCGTCCCGGCTGACCGTCTCGGCGAGGCGCGCCTCGTCCCAGCCCTCGGTCCCCTCGGGGCGCATGGGGAGGACGAGATAGCGGAGATCGGCCGTCGAATCGTGGACCTGAACGGTCACGCCCTCCGGCAGGTCGAGCCCGAATTCGGAGAGCACCTTTCGGGGCTCCACCACCGCCCGGGTCCGATAGGCGCGCTGCTTGTACCAGTCCGGCGGCAGGCCGAGGAGGTTCCGCGGGTAGCAGGAGCAGAGCGTGCAGACGATGAGGTTGTGCGTCTCCGGCGTGTTCTCGACGACCATCAGCCGGGTCGGGTCCACCGCCATGCCAAGCTCGGCGCAGGCCGAGCTTCCGTCGGCGAGGAGCCGCGCCTTGAAGGCGGGGTCGGTCCAGGCGCGGGCGACCTCGGCCGCGCCGAGCGCCGGGCTCCGGGCATCCATCCGCGCCACCTGCGCGGCGATCTCCTCCGCCGTCGTCACGCCCTTCTCGACGAGGAGTTCGCGCACCGCGATCTCCATCTTCTGGAAGCGGCTGAGCGGCGCATCCTGGTCGGGCCGGTAGGGATGGCCCGACGGGCTCATGCCCGAATGCTCGAACTCGTGATCGTGGTGATCATGCGGCATCGTCGGGCTCCAGCCAGTGCTCGAAGATTTCGGCGTCGAGCCGGTCCGCCGGCCGTTCGGCCCGCGCGCCCCAGACTTCCGCCATGGTGAAGCGCACGCGGTAGAGCCGGCGCGGCGGAATCTCCGGCCAGCCATAGGCCAGCGCCTCCGGGTCGTGGCTCATGCCGAGATCGCGCTCGATCACCCCGCGCTTGCCGCGGAGATAGTAGGGCGTGCGGACGTGGCCGGGCGGGTTGAAGGCCTTCAGCCGCACCGGGGCGCCGACGGGAAGGGGCGGGGGTTCGCTCATGCGCCGATCCTGCGTCCCGCCCCTTCCCCGCGCAAGTCTCTAGCGCAGCACCGAGGAGGCGGTGGGAACCACCCGCTGGCAGCGGATCTCCTCCCGCACCATCAGCGCGCCGACCTGCGGCGAGATCACGTTCTTCCACTCCGGGTCCTCGTAGACCGCGGCGTAGAGGCGAACCCGCTCCTCCTCGGATTCGAAGCGGCGGATCCAGATGAAGACGCTCTCGTCGGTCTCGCCGCGGAAGCTGCCGCCGCAGACCATGCCGCGGGCCGTCTGGAACGGGATGATGACGGTGTCGAACAGCTTCTCCCATTCGTCGGCCTTGCCGGGGCGGATGACGTATTGGCGGACTTCCAGAAAGGACATGTCGGGGCTCCCTCGTTCTTGGTGGCGCGACTAGAGCCGCAGGCGCGCCGGCGCGCAAGCCGCCCGCCCGGCGCGCCGGCGGGGCGGGTAGGATTCGGCGCCGCTTCGCGTTAACGTTTCGGTAGGGACGCGCCTGTGCGGCGCGACCCGGCCGGGCGCGAGGTCGCTGCGCCGCGGCCTGCCGGTTGTGAGGCTGCGGGGCGGAGCGATGTGGCGGAACGGGGCGGAGCCCGGAACGGACGAGCCTGAAGCGATGGCCGCCGCGGCCGCGGAGCGCATCTTCGCGCGCGCCGCGCAGACGCTGGCGCCGGCGCTCTCGGGCTCGGAGATCAGCATTTCCTGCGGCGAGCTGCGCGCGCCGGCGGGCCGGCCGCCGCGCCTCCCCGGGACGGCCGGCGAGGACAGTCTCAACGGCGGCGCGCTGGCGGATGTCATCGTCGGCCGCGGCGGCGACGATCGCCTGCGCGGCGGTGGCGGCGACGACACCATCGGCGGCGGCGGCGGCAGGGACACCGCTCTCGGCGGAAGCGGGGCCGACCTCATTCGGGGCGACGCCGGGGCCGACCGGCTCGCCGGGCAGGGCGGCGACGACCGGATCATCGGCGGCGGCGACGACGACCGGCTCTTCGGCGGAAGCGGCGGCGACAGGCTGATGGGCGGCGCCGGCGGCGACCGGCTCGCCGGCCAGGGCGGCGACGATGTGCTGATCGCCGGCGCAGGGAACGACCGGCTCATCGGCGGCGGCGACGACGATCTCCTGAAGGGCGGCGCCGGGAACGACACGCTGCTCGGCCAGGCCGGTTCCGACACGTTGCTCGGCAATGGCGGGGCGGATCTCTTCGTGTTCCGCACGCGGGATTTCCAGGGCGGAGAGACCGACCTGATCCGGGGCTTCAAATCCGGCGAGGACAAGATCGATCTCCGGGGCGTCGCCGGCGTTTTCTCCATCGACGACCTCGACATCGCCGCCGCCGGGCGCGGCTTCGTCTTCTCGATCGGCGACGGGCAGGTGCGGCTCGACCGGGTTTCGGGCGGCCTTTCCGCGGACGATTTCCTCTTTCGCGGCGGCGGCGGGGGCGCGACCGGCCCCGGCGGAAGCACCCCGCCGGGCGGGATCACCCGGACCGGCACGGCCGCGGCGGAGACCCTGCAAGGCGGCGCCGGGAACGACCGGATCGACGGCGCCGGCGGCGCCGACCTCATCCGCACCAGCGCCGGGATTGACACGCTGATCGGCGGCGCCGGCGCCGACACGTTCGAGATCACGCTCCTCAACGGCGCGATCGACGCGGCCGCCGACATCGTGCAGGGCTTCGACTATGTCGGCGGCGACAAGATCAGCTTCGCGACGGCCCTCTCCGGAATCGGCTTCAACGACATCGACGAGGTGGTCCGCGTGCAGCCTTCAGGGGCGGACACGCTGATCCAGGTGAACCGCGGCGGCGGCTTCGTCACCGCGCTCCGGCTCGCGAATGCGAGTTTCACGACCGAAGACCTCGCCAGCTACGGCTTCGTGATGCCGGCGCGGGCGGCCGCCTCCTTCGTGCAGAGCCCCTATGGCTTTCTCAACGGCCTGCCCGCCACGGTCGACCCGACCGCGACGCGGAACGGGGCCTTCGTCGCCTGGGCGGACAAGGGCAATCTCGACGGGCTGCCGGGGGACACGAGCCCGACCAGCAATTTCAACGAGGCGGACGCCGAACTCGACATCTTCGTGCGGAGCGTCGACGCCGGCGCGACGATCCGGGCGAGCGTGAACGCGGCGGGCGGCAAGCTTCTCACCGCGACGGGCGACGGCGCGACCTCGACCAGCCCCGCCCTCTCCGCCGACGGCCGCTTCGTCGTCTACGCGACGGACGGGGTGGGCGCGGCGAACGACCAGAACGATTCCGGCGACATCTACATCCGCGATCTCTTCCTCAACTCCGCGCCGCAGGTGGTGAGCCTCGGCGCGAACGGGCTCGCGGCCGGCGGCGTCTTCATCCCGACGCAGACCGGCGACACCGACAGCGTCGGCGTCGTCGACATCTCGGCGGACGGTACGCGCGTCGTCTTCGCCACCAATGCGCGCCTGACGGCGGGCGACACGAACAATTTCCAGGACGCCTATCTCCGCGACCTCACGACCGGGACGACGACGCTCATCAGCCGGCTGGAAGGGACGCAAACCGCGCTCGGCATCGTCTCGGTCTATGCGGGCTTCGGCGACGTGGTGCGGATTTCGGAGAACGGCCGCTTCGTCGCGTTCCTCTCCGGCGCGGCGCATGACGCGGCGGACACCGACGGCCGGGTCGACGTCTATCTCTTGGACACTGCGACGGGGCGGATGCTTCAGGTCACGCCCAACACGCCGGGCTTCGACGTGGACGGCTTCGCGATGTCGGCGGATGGCGGCCGGATCGCCTTCTCCACCAACGCGGCGGTCGATGCGGACGATTCCAACGCGCTGATGGACGTCTATCTCGCGAACGTGAACCTCTCGACGCTCACGGTTTCGAGCCGCTTCCGCGTCAGCGAGGCGCCGGGCGGCTTCGAGATCCGCGACGACGACAGCACGGCGCCCTTCATCTCGCCGAACGGCGACCGGGTGGGCTGGATCTCCAGCGCGCGCGACGTGATGAACTTCGATCCCTTCGTCGATTTCCAGGCGACCATCGAATCCGACCGGCTCTATGTCCGCGACATCGCCAGCGGGGTCGTCGCCAAGTCGCCCTCGCCCATCGTGACGAACAAGGCCTTCGAGGGGCCGAGCGCCGTTCTCACCGACGACACGCTGGTCTTTCGCACCAGCGTCACGGCGGCGCCGGGCGGTTCGCGCTCCGACTCCGACACCATCGCCACGGGCGCCACGGTTCCGCTGCCGAATGTCGACGTGCCCGGCGGCGCCCAGGCCTCGACCATCTCGCTCGTTCCCTTCAACACGGTGCGGAGCGCCATCGACGCGCCGGGCGACATCGACACGTTCCGCATCGGCGACGGCCGCTTCGCCTTCAACGTGCTGGTCGAAGGGCTCGGCGGCGCCGGCGGGACGCTGGGCGATTCCTTCCTGCGGATACGGTCCGGCGCGCCGAACGGACCCATCGTCGCCTCCGACGACGATTCCGGGCCCGGGCTCGATTCCTTCATCGCCTTCAGCGGCCCGGCCGCGACCTATTTCGTCGAAGTCTCCGGCTTCGATGGCGCGGCGGGGAGCTACCGCCTCTCCATCGATCCGTTCGATCCGAACGTGACCTTCCTCTGACCCGCCCGCGCGGCGGCGCCCGAAATTTGGGCGTGTGCCGCGCGCGGCGCCGCGAAAGCGCCAAGGGCGCTGGATTTCGCACCTGCGATAGCGCTAGCTGTTCCCCGAGCGCCCGGCGTCGAAGGTTCGGGCGGAAATCGTCTCACGACGGAGGAGGTTCAGCATGTCCCCGCGTTCCCTCATCGCCGGCGCCGCGCTGGCGCTCGCCGCCACGGCGGCCATGGCCAACGAGAAGGTGGTCTTCGCCACCAACTGGCTGGCCCAGGCCGAGCATGGCGGCTTCTACCAGGCCGTGGCGGACGGCACCTACGCCGCCTGCGGCCTCGACGTCGAAATCCTGATGGGCGGCCCGCAGGTGAACAACCGCGCGCTCCTGCTCGCCGGCAAGATCGACTACAACATGGGCGGCAACATCCTCGGCTCCTTCAACGCCGCGGCGGAGGGCATCCCGGTCGTCGTCGTCGCCGCCAGCTTTCAGAAGGAGCCGCAGGTCATCATCGCCCACCCGGGCGAGGCGGAGACCTTCGACGACCTGAAGAACCTGACGCTCCTCATCTCCGACGAGGGCTTCCAGTCCTATTACCAGTGGATGATCGCCGCGAAGGGCTTCACCGCCGCCCAGCGCGAGCCCTACACGTTCAGCGCAGCGCCCTTCCTCGCCGACAAGAAGAAGGCGATGCAGGGCTATCTCACCTCCGAGCCCTATCTGATCCAGAAGGAAGCCGGCTTCGAGCCCAAGGTCTTCCTGATCGCCGACGCCGGCTACGGCGACTATTCGACGACGATCGAAACGATGAAGACGACGGTGGAGACGAAGCCGGAGCAGGTGAAATGCTTCGTCGAGGGTTCGATCAAGGGCTGGTACAACTACCTCTATGGCGACAACAGCGCCGCCAACGCGCTGATCCAGAAAGACAACCCCGACATGACGGATGACAAGATCGCCTATGCGGTCGAGCATCTGAAATCCGCGGGGATCGTCGATTCCGGCGATGCGCTGACCATGGGCATCGGCGCGATGACCGAGGCGAAGGTGCAGTCCTTCTACGACAAGATGGTCGAGGCGGGCGTGCTGAAGGCCGGGATCGACTGGCGCTCCGCGGTCGACTTCGACTTCGTGAACCAGAAGGTCGGCATGGAGCTGAAGCCGAAGTGAGCGGCGCCGCGGCCCCGAGGCCGCGGCTTCTCGCGCTGTCCGGCGTCGACAAGGTCTTCGCCGGGGGCGTGACGGCGCTCCGCGGCATGAACCTCGAAGTGCGGGAGGGGGATTTCATCTCCCTCCTCGGCCCCTCGGGCTGCGGCAAGTCCACCGCGCTCCGCCTGATCGCGGACCTCGCGCACCCGACGGCGGGAACGATTCGCTGGGCCGGCGAACGAGGCGCCGGCGATCTTGGCGTCGTCTTCCAGGAGCCGACGCTGATGCCCTGGGCGACGGTGGCGGAAAACGCCTATCTGCCGTTCCGGCTCCGCGGCGTGCCGCTTTCCGCGGTGCGCGGCGACATCGAGGCGACGCTCCGCCTCGTCGGCCTCGAGAATTTCGCCGACGCCTATCCGCGGGAGCTTTCGGGCGGCATGAAGATGCGCGTCTCGATCGCCCGGGCGCTGACCACGCGGCCGAAGCTGATCCTGATGGACGAGCCCTTCGCCGCGCTCGACGAGATCACCCGGTTCCGGCTCAACAACGACCTTCTGGCGATGAAGGCGGAATTCGGCTGCACCATCATCTTCGTCACCCATTCGGTGTTCGAGAGCGTCTTCCTCTCGGACCGGATCGTGGTGATGGCCGCCCGGCCCGGCCGCGTGGCGCGGGAACTCGAAGTGGACGAGCCCTATCCGCGGGACGAGAGCTTCCGCACCTCCGCCCGCTACGCCGCGCTCTGCCGCGAAGCCTCCGAGGCGCTCCAGCACGCCATGGGGGAGGCCGCGTGACCGAGGCGCTGGACGCCCCGCCCGCCCCGCTCGACGCGGAGGAGGCCGCCCGCGCCCGCGCGCAGCGGATCGACCGCGTCGGCAAATGGGCGCTGCCGTTGGTGGTGATGATCTGCGCCGTCCTGATCTGGGACCGGATCGTCGTCTGGAACGAGATCCCGCATTACATCCTTCCCGCCCCCGGCCGTGTCTTCGAGACGCTGGTGGCGGATTGGTCGATCCTCTGGCCGGCGGCGCTCGCCACCGTGCAGATCATGTTGCTGGCGCTCCTCGCCGCGGTGATCGGCGGGGTCGGGCTCGCGATCTTCTTCACCCAGTCGCGCCTGTTCGAGATGTCGTTCTACCCGTTCGCGGTGATCCTGCAGGTGACGCCGGTGGTGGCCGTCGCGCCGCTGATCCGAATCTATGTCGACAGCGTCTGGGCCGTCCTCATCATGTGCGCCTGGATCGTCGCCTTCTTCCCGATCCTCTCGAACACGACGCTCGGGCTGAATTCGGCGGACCACAACCTGCGAGACCTGTTCCGCATCTACGGCGCGACGCGCTGGCAGCGGCTCCGCTATCTCCAGCTTCCGGCGGCGCTGCCCTATTTCCTCGGCGGGCTCCGCATCGCCGGCGGGCTCTCGCTGATCGGCGCGGTGGTGGCGGAGTTCGTGGTGGGCACGGCCGGGCAATCCTACGGCCTCGCCTCGCGGATCATCGAGGCCTCCTATCGGCTCAACATTCCGAGGCTTTTCGCCGCGCTGCTGCTGATTTCCATCATCGGGGTTCTCGTCTTCGCCGCCCTCTCGCTGCTAAGTCACCTGCTTCTGCGAAAGTGGCACGAGAGCGCGTTGAAGCGAGAGACATGATTGGTTTCACCGATTTCCCCGATGCGCCGCGCCTGACCCTCAAGGGGCTGACCGCGCCCGGCTGGCTTCTCAACCGGGAGGAGAGCCTTGCGCCGGTTGACCTCACCATCGAGGGCGGGCGGATCGTCTCCGGCCCGCCGGGCGAGGTTGTGGAGATGCGGGGGGCGATGGTGCTGCCCGCCTTCGTCGATCTCCACACCCATCTCGACAAGGGCCATATCTGGCCCCGCTCGCCGAACCCCGACGGCACCTTCTTCGGCGCGCTGGAGACGGTGGCGGCGGACCGCGCGGCCCGCTGGTCGGCGGAGGACGTGCGCGCCCGCGCCGGCTTCGCACTCCGCTCAGCCTACGCCCATGGCACGCGGGCGATCCGCACCCATCTCGATTCGATCCCGCCGCAGGACGAGATCTCCTGGCCGGTCTTCCGGGAGCTTCGCGCCGAATGGGCCGGGCGGATCGCGCTCCAGGCGGCCTGCCTCGTCGCGGTGGACAATGTCTCGGAGGACGGGCCGTTCCGCCGCACCGCCGACATCGTGGCGGAATCGGGCGGCGTCCTCGGCTGCGTGACCTATCCGATCGACGGGCTCCGCGAGCGGCTCCGCGCCTTCTTCCGGATGGCGGAGGCGCGCGGCCTTTCCGCCGATTTCCACGTGGACGAGACGCTGGACCCCGGCTCCGCCACGCTCCGCGTCATCGCCGAGACGGCGCTGGAGACCGGCTTTTCCGCGCCCATCGTCGTCGGCCATTGCTGTTCGCTCTCGACCCAGGCGGCGGCCGAGGCGGGACGGACGCTC
>CALFYQ010000256.1 GCA_937952085.1 uncultured Paracoccaceae bacterium
ATCACCGAGACGCGGTCGGTCAGCGCCATGATCTCGTGCAGCTTGTGGGTGATGAGGAGCACCGTCGTCCCCTCGTCGCGGAGCGCGCGGAGGATGCGGAAGAGGCCCTCGGTCTCCTGCGGCGTCAAGACGCCGGTCGGCTCGTCGAGGATGAGGATGCGGGCGCCGCCGCGGAGCGCCTTGATGATCTCGACGCGCTGCTGGAGGCCGACCGGCAGGTCGGCGATGGCGGCGTCGGGGTCGACCGTCAGGCCGTAATCCTTCCCCATGCGCTCGATCAGCGCGCGGGTGGCGGAGACGGAATCCCTGAGGAGAAATCCCTTCTCGGCGCCGAGCATCACGTTCTCGAGCACGCTGAAGGGGGAGACCAGCATGAAGTGCTGGTGGACCATGCCGACGCCATGGGCGATGGCGACGGCGGAGGACGTGACCTTCACCTCGGCGCCGTCGATCAGGATTTCGCCGCGGTCCGGCTGATGCATCCCGAAGAGGACGTTCATCAGCGTCGATTTCCCGGCGCCGTTCTCGCCCACGATGCCGTGGATCGAGCCCTTGGCGACCTGGAGATCGATGTTCCGGTTCGCGTGGACCGGCCCGAAGGACTTGTCGATCCCGCGGACCTCCAGCGCGAGGGCGGGCGCCGAAACGCCCGCCCCGCTACCGCCGGTCAAGCTCAGCTCACCGGGCAGGAATTGTTCGTGTAGTACTCTTCGACCTTGATCTCGCCGGAGATGATCTTGGCCTTGGCGTCCTCGACGGCGGCCTTGATCTCCGGGGTGATGAGCTCGGCGTTGTTCTCGTCGAGCGCCCAGTCGACCCCGCCCTCGGCGGCGCCGAGGGTGATGACGCCGGTCTTGAAGTCGCCGGAGGCGGCGTCCTTGAAGGTCTCGTAGGCGGCGACGTCGACGCGCTTCAGCATCGAGGTGAGCACATGGCCCGGCGCCATGCCGTTCTGGTTCGAGTCGACGCCGATCGCCAGCTTGCCGGCGTCCGCCGCAGCCCGGATCACGCCGACGCCGGTGCCGCCGGCGGCGTGGTAGACGATGTCCGCGCCGCGGTCGATCTGGCTCCGCGCGAGCTCGGCGCCCTTGGCCGGGTCGTTCCAGGCGGCCGGGGTGGAGCCCGTCATGTTCTCGAAGACCTCGACCTCCGGCTTCGTCGCCTTCACGCCCTGCACGTAGCCGCAGGCGAAATGGCGGATGAGCGGGATGTCCATGCCGCCGACGAAGCCGACCTTGCCGGTCTTCGTCGCCATCGCCGCGGCGACGCCGACGAGATAGGAGCCCTCGTTCTCCTTGAAGGCGTACTGGCGAAGGTTCGGCGCATCGAGCCAGTTGACGTCGATGATGGAGAACTTGGTGTCGGGGAATTCGGCCGCGACCTTGGCGATGGCGTCCGCCTGGGCGAAGCCGACGCCGAGGACGACCGTCGCGCCGCGCTCGGCCATCCGGCGGAGCGCCTGCTCACGCTGCGTCTCGGAGGTGACCTCGAACTCCATGACGTCGATGCCGGTCTCGTCCGAGAATTTCTTCACGCCGGCGTAGACGCCCTCGTTGAAGGATTTGTCGAACTTGCCGCCCATGTCGTAGACGACGGCCGGCTTGATATCCGCGGCGAAGGCGCCGGTCGCAGCCGTGGCGGCGACCAGTGCGGCGGCGGCGAGCTTCACGAACCTCATACCCGTCTCCCTGTCGGCGGCCTTCGGCCGCGTTGATGGAAAACCATCGGAAGATTCGACCATGCAGTCAATTCCGGCGGGGTCGGGACGCTGCGTCAGAAGAGGCGAAGCCGCCGGCGCGCGGGAAGATCAGCGTGGCGCGCCGCCCAGGGTTCGGCAAAGCCGACGCCAAGCGCGGCGAGGGCCGCCGTCTCGGCGCGGAACCGCGCGCGCCAGCGGTCGCCGAAGCCTTCGGGCTGCGGCGTCGGCTCCGTGACGTTGACGCGCCGGGCGATGCGGCCGAAGGGGTCCGGCGTCGGCGGCAGTCCGAGAAAGGCCTCGGCCTCCCGCAGCACCGCCTCGGGTTCGGTGGCGATGCGGGTGTAATCGACCACGAGAATCCGCTCGCGCGGCACGAATTCCAGCATCCGCCCGAGGTTCGAGCCGTAGTCTCCGTCGACCAGGAGGCTCGACCGCTCGACGAAGCGTTCGAGTTCGGCCGGGCGCATCCGGTTGAAGCGGGGCGCCGCGCCGGTGAAGCGGGCGTGGAACTTGGCGTGGCTCCAGAGCCGGTCCTGCGGCTCCCGCATCAGGTAGATGAGGCGAAGGTCCTCGGCGAAGCCGGCGATCTCCCGCCAGCCTTCCGGGCGGATCAGCGAGGTGGAGGGCGAGAAGTCGCCGCCCCATAGCCCGGCCGGCTTTTCCGCGAATAGGCTCCGGTACCAGTCCACCGTGACCGGCCCCTCCATCCAGCGGCGGATCCAGGCGAAGAGCGCCTCCTCACCGGGGCCGGGCTCCGCCTTGCGGATCAACTCGTCCGCCTTTCGCGCGCGGATCGCGGGGGTGAGGCGGTCGAAGGCGCCGTGGCGGGTGAAAAAGAAGTTCAGCTCCTTCTCCGGCGTGAACCAGAGGCCGGGATTGGCCCGGAGGTTCCGGTAGAGCCAGGTCGTCCCCGATTTTGCGGCGCCGACGCAGAGAAGGAGGCGGTCCATTCAGTCCTCGAAGGGCAGCGGCGCGCGCGGGTCGGCGCGGAGATCGGGCTCCGCCGGCCCGGCGATCAGGCGGTTGACGAAGCCGAGGCCAGAGCGGCGGAGCGAGCCGCCGACCCAGCGATCCTCGAGCCGGAGCCGCTCGATCTCGCCGAGGAGGCGGAACGGGTTCACGCGGCGGGTCGGGTCTCGAAGGGCGAGATCGGCGATGCCGGTCTGGTGCGCGAGGGCGCGGACGGCGCGGACCTCCGCCCCCGAAGGCCGGGCGGCGAAGCGGGCCATGCGGCGGCGGAGGAGCGCGGCGACCTCCTCGACATCGCCGGGCGCGCCGGGAAAGCCGGCGATGAAGCCGAGCGCCCGTTCGCGGAGCCGGTCGCGGAGCGCGCGGCGGGCGGCGCGGGCGGCCTCGGGCAGGAGCGGCTCGGCGAAGACCGGGGCGCCGCCCTCGTGCCCGGCGAGGCGGCCGCGGTCGGGGTCGACGAGGAAGGGCTCGGCCCAGCAGAAGCTGCGCGCCGCGGCGCGGTCCGCCGCCCGGCGATGATCGAGAACGAGGCCGGCGCGCATCGTCACCGCCGGGTGGAGACGGCGGAGATTCGCCTCGAAGGGCCGGGCGGTGAGGAGGAACATCTGTTCGACCCGCCGCGCCCGCGCCGGCTCGGCGAAGAAAAGCTGCGAGAGCTGCGCCGCGAAGGTGCCGGAATAGCCGATGTCGACGAGGAGCGACGGCCCCTCGCCGAGAAGGCCGACGGCTTCGAGATGCGCTTCGAGCGCGGCGCGGGCGGGGGCGAGGGCGGCGAGCGCCGTCTCGGCGCGGGCGGAGTCGGCGAGCCGGGCGACGAAGGCCTCGCCGCGGGAGACCTCGGTCGCCTCGTCCGGCGCGTAGGGGACGGCGAAGGCCTCCCGGAAGGCGGCGGCGGAGGCCTCCTGCCGGGTGAGGTAGGGGAGAAGGTGGGCGAGCTTCACGAGATCCGCCGGCGCGCGAAGCGAGAGGAGCGCGCCGCGCGCCCGGCTGACCGCGAGCGGCGCGATGGCGAGGCCCTCGGCGGCGAGCCAGTCATGCCGCGCGGCGGCGGCCTCGGCGACCTCCCCGACGATGGTGGCGTCCCGCGTCATGTGGAGGAGCCGGCGCGCGCCGATCCGCCTCGCACGGCCGAGCGCGGCGAGGGCGAAAAGGCCGAGCGCGGGGCCGAAGAGCCGGTCGGCGATCTCCTCCGGCGAGGCCATCGGCCCGTCGCCGCCAAGCCCGTTGAAGGCGGCGACGCGGGCGCGGCGGGTGGCGGGACGCGGAACCCAGCTTTCTTCGAGCCGGGCGGCCTCGCGGGCGGCGAAGCGGGGCGGGTCATGCCGGCGGAGGGCCATGAGGCCGGCGGCGCGGGCGGGGGCGAGGTCGGCCTCCACGCGGTCGCCGACATGGAGGATGCGTTCGGGCGACAGGCCGAGCGTGGCGGCGACGAGGGGAAAGAGCCGGCCGCCTTTCTTGGTCCAGCCCGTCTCCGCCGAGACGAAGACGCGCTCGAACCGGCCGCCGAGGCCGAGGCCTTCGAGTAGGCGCTCGATGGCGGCGCGCGGCAGGTGCATGTCGGTGACGGCGACGAGGCGGAGGCCGCGCCCGGCGAGGCGGTCGAGAAGCGCCGCGGCCTCCGGGTCGGCGCGGAGGCTGGCGGCCTCGGCGGCGGTCTCGAAGGCGGTGAGGCGGCGGGCGAGCGCGGGGCCGTCGGCGACGCCGGCGGCGGCGAAGGCGGCCTCGAAGAGGCGGGTGAGTTCGGGCTCGTCCCCCACCCCTTCGGCGCGCATCCGGTCGATCTCGGCGCGCTGGAAATCGTGCCGCGCCGCCCATGCGGCGGCCCCGGCGGCCGCGCCGCCGAAAAGCCGGGCGAAGCCGGCGGTCTTTCGCAGGATCGCCTCGGGGGCGAGGCCCTCACGGTGGATCAGCGTGTCGAAAAGGTCGAAGGAGACGGCCTCGGCGGCGCCGAGCCGCGCCTCGATCTCCGCGAGGCGCGCGAAGCCCTCCGGCCCCGCCGGTTCTCGCGCCGCCGCGCGGCGGCCGCGCCGCGCCGTCTCGAAGGCGAGGACGCGCCGCTCCGCAAAGGCCCAGAGGCGACCGATCATCCGCTCCCCGCTCCGTTCGGGCCTCTATAACGGCGGCGCCGGGCCGGGGCGAGACGGCGGGAGCGGGGCGCTCAGTTTAGAACGATTCTTGATTTCCGGCCGGGTTCGGTCCATCTCTGAAGCGCGCAAGAGGAGCCTGAGATGTTCATCCAGACCGAGTCGACCCCGAACCCCGCGACGCTCAAGTTCCTGCCGGGCCGCGCCGTGCTCTCGGCCGGCTCCGCCGACTTCCCGGAGCGGGGCGGCGCCGCGGCCTCGCCGCTGGCCAGCCGGCTCTTCGCGGTCGAGGGGGTCGAGGGCGTCTTTCTCGGCACCGACTTCATCACCGTGACGAAGGACGGCTCCGACTGGGCGCATCTGAAGCCGGCCATTCTCGGCGCGATCATGGAGCATTACGCCTCCGGCCAGCCCGCGCTCGAAGGCGCGAACGACGCCGGCCACGCGGCGCATGACGGCGAGGATTCGCAGATAGTCGGCCAGATCAAGGAACTGCTCGACACGCGGGTGCGCCCGGCGGTGGCGCAGGATGGCGGCGACATCACCTTCCACGGCTTTGAGCGCGGCGTGGTCTATCTTCACATGCGCGGCTCCTGCGCCGGCTGCCCCTCCTCGACGATGACGCTGAAGATGGGCATCGAGAACCTGCTCCGGCACTACATCCCGGAAGTGACCGAGGTGCGACCGGTCACGAATTGAGCCGGCCGACGGGCCCGATCCTCGCGCTCGACGCCGCGGGCGGCGGGCTTTCGGCGGGCGTCTTCGACGAGAGATTCGCGCCGCTCGCGGAGCGGCATGAGCCGGAGGCGCGGGGCGCCGCGCACCGACTTCTGCCGATGGCCGAGGCCTGCCTCGCGGAGGCGGGGCTTCGCTGGGACGAGATTGGGCTGATCGCGGTCTCCACCGGCCCCGGCGATTTCACCGGCGCGCGGATCGGCGTGGCGGCGGCGCGCGGCCTTTCGCTTTCGACCGGGGCGGCGGCGGCGGGGGCGAGCCGGTTCGAGCATTGGCTCGAAGCCTTCGCGGCGGGGGCCGAGGGCGCGGTGGCGGTGGCGCTCGCGGCGCGGGCCGGGATGATCCATGTCGCGCGGTTCGAGAACGGGCGGCTCGCGGAGCCCGCGCCCGCGACCCTCTCGCCCGACGCGGCGGCGGCCCATCTCGGCGGCGCGCGCGTCATCGGCGATGCGGCGGGGGCGGAGGCGCGGCCGGCGCTCGCCGCGCTCGCCCGCGCCGCGGCGCGGAACGCGGCGATGGGCGCGGGCCGACCGGCGCCGCTCTATCTCCGCCCGCCGGACGCCGCGCCGGCGGCCCCGCCGCCGCCGCTCATCGGCTAGGGCGCCGCCCCGGCCCGGGTGGCGACTTGACTTAATCCGAGTTTTTCTGTCAGTTATTTGGCGAGCGACCGTTCCCGGCAGCGATCCAGCGACAGGAGACCTGCATGAACGACGCCGACCTGCCCTTCGCCCGCGTGATCGACTGGCTGATCGAACGCCTCTTCGGGGCGGAGCCGGCGCGCTAAGGCGCCGGCTCCCTTCGCGTCAGGAGAGGATCGCGTCGGCGAAGATGAAGTCGTCGGCGCCGAGATCGGCGAGCGCGAGGCCATCGACCTTGGCGATGCGGACGAGGTTGGCGCCGGGCGCGCCGCCCTCGTCGCGGATGGTGAAGACATCCTCCCGCTCGCCGAAGGCCAGCTCCGCGAAGGAGGTCACGCCCCATGCGGTGAGGTCGATCAGGTCCACCCCGTCCTCGAAGTCCATCACCTGGTCGCCGCGGCCGGTTCCGATCACGAACGCATCCGCGCCGCCCTGCCCGAACATGGCGTTGAAGCCGCCATCGCCGACGATCATGTCGTTCCCGGCCCGGCCGATGATCTTCTCCGAAGTCGGCGACTGGCCGCTGACGATCAGGTCCTCCACCGGCGCGAAGACGAAGCTCTCCGCCGTCAGCTCCGCGGCTTCGAGCGCGCCGAGGTGATAGGCGGAGTTGCCGCTCGCCGCGTCATGGATCGAGACGAGCATCCGGCCCCGGGCATCGACGCCGCGATCCGCGATCGAAAGCTCCGCGAAGCTCTGCACGCCCCAGGCGCTGACGTCGATCACGTCCGACGCCGCGTCGAAGAACCGGAGCTGGTCCTTCTCCCCGTCGCCGAGCTGGAACCGCTCCGCCGCATCCGCGCCGATGAAGACGTTCCGGCCTTCGACATTCGCGACCACGGTGCGGGCCGCCTGAAGCTCGAAGCCGACGATCACCGGATCGTGGTCCGAGTTCCGCGCGGCGGTCGTCCCGTCGAAGAGCGACGGGTCGCGGGTGACGCCCTGGATGATGTCGATGTTGTAGTCGATGGCGTCGGCCTCGTCGGCGTTGACGTGCCATTCGGCGACGCCCGTCACCTTCTCGAAGGCCGGCCCGTTGGCGAGGACGTAGTCGAGCGTGCCGATCTGTCCGTCGAAGACGAAGCTGTAGGCCTCGTCGCCGAGGAGCGCGCCGGCGATGTCGGTGAAGCCCGCCGCCTCCAGCGCCCTGATCGGGTCTTCCGAGGCGTAGGCGTTGAGATCGCCGATGATGAGCTGGTTCGCCGCGCCCGAGCCGGTCGGGTCCGAGGCCAGCCAGTCGGTGAGGATCGAGACCGCCGCCGTGCGGGTGGCGTTCGAGGCGCCCTGCCCGTCCAGCTGGTCGTCATCCGCCGCGACGCCGGTCGAGGAGCCCTTCGACTTCAGGTGGTTGACCGCCACCGTCATCGTCTCGCCGCTCTCCAAGTGCTGGAAGCTCTGCGCCACCGACGGCCGGTTCTGCTGCGAGCCCGCGCCGAGCGGATCGACGAAGCTCTGGCCGCCGAACTCGGTGAGGACCGCCGCGGCGCCGACCGGGGCGACCGTGTCGATCTTGTAGATGATGCCGGTGGTGACCGCGTCGGTCCCGGCATCGCCGGTGGCGATGAAGTCATAGACCTCGGAGCCGAGGGCGGCGTTCACCCGGGCGACAAGATCGGCGATGGCGATGTCATCGTCGTTTTCGAGCTCGAGCAGGCCAAGCACGTCCGCGTCCATCGCGACGATGGCGTTGACGAGCTTGGTCGCCTGCCGCTCCAGCTCCTCCGTCGAATTGGCGCCGCGCGGCTCCTGATCGTCGTTCGGGCCGGAGGTGTTCGGGCCGTTGAAAGAGCCCGGAACGGTGTCGAGCGTGGTGAAGTAGTTGAGGACGTTGAGCGAGGCGACCTTGAAGTTGCCGCCGACCTCCTCCGGCGCGGCCGGGCGCGGGTTCTCGTGGGAATAGTCCGCGGTCGCGTCGTTCAGCCGGAACTCGTCGAAGCCGTAGGCGACGACGCCGGTGAGGTTGGTGAGGGTATCGCCCATGCGGAAACTGTCCGCCGCGGTCAGCACGCCGTCATTGCCGTCAATGATCTCCAGCGTGAACGGGTTCTGCACGTTGGAGCCGTCATCGAGCACGAGGCCGGTTGCGGCGATTTCCTGGAGGTGCGCGTCGAAGCCTTCGACCGAGGGGTCGTTCGACTGGGTGAACTGCTCGGGCCGGCCGTCGGAGACGCGATATTCGCCGAACCGGTCGAGGTTGAACATCTCGGTGAGGGTGAGCGTCTCCGGGAAGGTGACGAGCATCCCCTCGAAGGCTTCGAAGTTGACGACGTAATCGACCGCCGCGTCGTCATCGAGCATCACGCCGGTCGAGCCGAGATCGACCACGGTAGCGGTCGGCAGGAGGTTCCCGGAGGAGACCACCTCGACGAAGCTGGCGTCGATCTGGGTCTGGCCGAAGAACTCCTCGACCGTGCCGGTGACGCGGACGAGATCGCCGATCTCGACATCCGGCGCGCCGGCGAGGTCGAGATCGAAGACGAAGACGCCTTCGGAGGTGAAGAGGTCCGCGTCCCAGTCGACATCCTCTTCCTGGACGAAGAAGCCGCCGAGATTGAGGGCGCCCTGGAAATCCGCCGTGACGATCGCCTCGATGGTGACGATCTGGCCCTCCAGCGCGGCCCGGTCGTCGACACCCACCTTGGCGAAGCCTGGAAGGCCGGAGAAGTCGGAGGAGCCCTGGATGTCGTGGATCAGGGTGATCTCCGGCTCCGGGTCGCCGAGGGTCGGGATGAAGCCCGGCGAGCCGATGGCCGGCTCGGATCCGTCGCCGCCAAGCTCGGTGGTGGCGACGGTGTCGACGAAGTCGCTGAGGTTGGCGAATTGCTGCGGTGCGACTTCCCAGGACTGGCCGGAATTGGCGGCCGCATCCGGATAGGCCTCCATTTCGAAGGCGGCGTCGCCGGCGGCGAGGCCGTCATTCTCCGCGTCGAGGAAGAGCGAGACGGCGTCGCCGCCATTGCCGAGCCCGGCGCCGTCGGCGAAGCCGATCTGCGCGCCCGCCGGCAGGCCGTCATCGCCCCAGACGGAGAGGAACGCGTCGGCGTCGCCCTGCTGGCCGATGACGACGATGACGCTCTCGCCGGCGCCGATGCTCTCGATCCCCTGGATGAGGTCGGCGACCGTCGGGTAGGCGCTGTCGTCGTCGTAGAAGAGCGCGCCGTGGGTCGCGGCGGTCCAGGCGTCGGCGCCGAAATTGGTGATCTCGAACCAGTCGGCGGTGACGTCGGCGCCGTCCTGGCCGAACCAGATCTCGCTCACCTGGAGATTGAAGTTCATGCCGGCCGCGCCGCGCGTCGGGTTGATCGCGCCGAATGTGTCGGTTCCCGCCGTCGGGTCGATGTCGAACTCGGCCGGGTCCACCACCACGCCGAACTGGTCGAAGAGGTTGGTCGTGTTGCCCTCGGCCGAATACCAGTCGCCGGTCGAGCCGTCGCGGAAGACGAGACGGGGCTCGTTCGAGCCGCCGAGGACGAGGTCGGTTCCGCCAAGCTGGGCGCCGTAGAGCGGCTCGCCGGACGTATCGGGCACGCCGAGCGCGTCGAGGATCGCGCCGAAGGCGGAGAGATCGTCGGCGACGCCGTCATTGTTCGCGTCGATGTCCGTGCCGCCGACCGAGCCGGTGAAATCGTCGGTGAGGATGTAGGTGAAGCTCGGGTTTTCGAGATCGTCCACCAGCACCGTGGCGACGCCGTTGCCGTCGAAGACGCCGGTGACGTTCATCGCCCGGTCCACCGTGCCGGCGCTGGAGCCGGCGTCGCTCTCGATGGAGAGGAGCCAGAGGTCGAAGGCCGCGCCGGCCTCGCCGGATAGCTCGATGGTCACGGTCGACGGGTCGGCGCCGTCTGGGTTCGGCTGGAACTCGGAGATGCGCGTCGGGGCGGGCTCCGCCAGCGCCTCGCCGAGATCGTAGACGACCGTGGCGCCGCTGATCTCGTAGGCGACGGCGATCTGCGCCGCGCCGGAGACGCTCTGCTCGGCCGGGATGAAGACGATGGTCTCCGGGCCGATGTTCGAATTGGCGAAACCGTCGATGTAGTCGACGAAATGGGCCGAGCCGGGGGTGGTGATGTTGTAGATCATCACCCCGCTGTCGCGTTCGAGGCCGATGAAGGCGTAGGTCTGGTCGCCGATGAGGCCGACCGCCACCGCCTCCGGCTCCGGGCCCTTGGCGTCGGAGCGGTTGTCGACCTCGTCCTCTTCGCCGGCGCCGATCGTCTCGCCGTCGTCGTTGTTGAACCGCTCCGGCGCGATCTCGGCGAGGATGCGCTCGAATTCCGAACCGCTGTCGAAGACGACGTTCCCGTCGGCGTCGAAGATGGTGAAGGAACGGGAGCCGAAGGCGTTCAGCACGTCGATGTCGCCGTCGCCGTCCGTGTCGCCGTCGATGATGGAGATGTTGAGCCGCTCCAACCCTTCGGTGTTCACCGAAGGATCGATGGAAACGCCTTCGACATCGCCGTCGAGAATGTCGCCGACGCGGGCCTCGTCATGGCCGCGGCCGTCGCCCTCGTTGGCGGTGAGGTAGAAGAGCTGACCGCCGATCTCGACCGTGGAGATTGCGTCGGGCATCCGAAGGCCGACGAGATCGGCATGGGTGCGGAGCGCGACGAGGCCGTCGTCGTTGGCGTCGATCTCGTTGCCGAAGAGGGAATGGTCGACGACGTCGACGGAGCGGAGTTCGATGATCGTCGCGGTGGCGAGGTCGACCACCGCGACGGCGTTCGCCTCCTGCAGCGTGACGAAGGCGGTCGTCCCGTCCGGCGAGATCGAGACGTATTCGGGCTCGATGTCGGCGGCGATGGAGGTTCCCGGCGCGAGGCGGAGGCCGGCGGCCTCGGCCATCGCTTCGAGGCCGGTGAAGTCGATGGTGACGACCTTCGGGTCGATCCGGTCGGAGACGTCGACGATCGAGATCGAGCCGAGCGGATCGAGCGTGATGTCGCTCTCCTCGTTGAACTCGCCCTCGTTGGCGACGACGATCTTCGTCCCGTCCGGGGTGAAGGCGATGCTGTCCGGCAGGACGCCGACCGTCACCCGGTCGATCACCTGCATCGCATCGGCGTCGATCAGGACGATGTAGCCGTTCCGGCCCTCGCTCTCTCCGCCGTCGACGATGTTCACGGTCTGCGCCGCGGCGGCGACGAGGCCGTTCTTCACGGCGACGGATTGCACGCCGTCGAAGCCCGGCAGGAAGGTGAGGTCGACCTGGCCGATCAGCGCGCCGGAGGCGATGTCGAAGATGTCGATGGCGCCGAGCGCGCCGTTGGTGACGTAGAGCCGCCCGTCCTCGTGCGCGACCACCTCGGAGCCGCCCTCGCCCGCGAGCGAGTCGAAGCTGCGGGAGACGGTGATGGCGCCAAGCTCCCCGGTCGCCTGCGGCGCGCCCGGGACGAAGCCGGCGAGGACGGCGTCGGCGCGGAAATCGAGATTCTGGATCCGCCCGTCGAGCTCGACCGGCAGGTCGGTCTCAACGAAAGCCGTCTCGGGCGTGGCGTAGTTGTCGGCGAAGTACTCGGCGAGCGCGTCCTGCTCGGTGCCGTCGCCGGCGAAGACCGCGTCGCCCGTGGCGGGCGCGCCGTCGGCCACGCTGTCCGCGGTTCCGTCGTTGTCGGCGTCGAGGAAGAGATCGACGCGGTTCGCCTCCGGGCCGGTCGGGAACGGATAGCCGTCGCCGCCGCCGGCGAGGAAGTTGAGGGTGACGATCCGGAAGCTCTGGTCCGGGTCGCCGAAGATCTCGCCGTTGGCGACGAGGGGGACCAGCACGTCGCCATTCTCGTCGACGATAGCGGCGCTGACGATCCGGTCGCCGGCCGGGAGCGCTGGATCGAAGGAGAACTCGACGCCGGAGACCTGCGGGAAGCGGCCCTGGGCGCTGTTCTGGTCGGTGGTCGCGGCGACGCCGTGTTCGAGCACGGCGACAAGCTCGGCCTTCGTCAGCGTCAGCAGCGTCAGGCCGTTGTTGAAGGCGAGGCTGGTCTGGATGTCGTTCTGGCTGATCCCGCCGGCCGGCTTGCTCTCGTTCCCGTCGCCGTCGACGATGGCGGAGCCCGGCAGGCGCGTCGCCTCGGTGTCGCCCGGCAGGACCACGACCTCGCCGATCGAGGCGCGGATGCCGCCGCCGTTCTTGATCGAGACGAGGACGGTCGGATCACTCTCCTTCGCCGCCGCGAGGTTGGCGTCGGCGGTCAGGTTCCCGAGATTGGTCTCCTGCGTCCGCACGCCGTCGGCGCCTCCGCCTGAGCGGGCGCCATTCAGGAAGACGTCGGAGACGCCGAAGACGTTCGACTGGGTCGAGACGATCTGGTTCTCGATGGCGTCGACGATGGCCTGGATCTCGGGGTCGATCAGGCCCTCGGCGCCGAGATCGGCGACGCCCTGCGCGTCCGTCGCATAGGCGCCGGAGACGGTCGCGTCATAGCTCTCGGCGATGATGTTTCCGTCCACGTCGAAGTCGATCACCAGCCGGCCGACATATTTGTAGGAGCCGTCGGTGTTCACCACCGCGGTCGTCGTGCCGCCGGCGTTAGTGAAGAATTGCGGATACTGGCCCTGGTCGGTGTCGCCGGCGCGGATGCGGTCATCCTCGTCGAAGAGGCGGGTGTTGGAGCCGCCGGCGACGATGATGTCGACATTCTCCAGAAGCTCGGCGAGCTGGAACTCGATGTCGATCCGCTGCATGTGCGCGAGCAGGATCACCTTGTTCATCTCGGGGTTGGCGGCGAGGAGCGCGCCGACCTCAAGCTGGATCTCGGCGGCGAGGGCCGCGACCTGCTCGGGCGTCGGATCGCCGTCGAAGGACAAGGGGCTGACGCCGACAGCGCCCGGGCTGGAGATCGAGCGGAGCGTCGGCGTCGTCGCGCCGACCACGCCGATCATCTCGCCGTTCACGTCGATGACGGTGGAGGAGGAAACGACGTTGCCCGCGGGAGCGCCGCCGCCGGCGACCTCGAGCGGCGCCATGTTGGCGTCCAGCGAGACGTCGAGATTGGTCGAGAGATAGGGAAAGAGCGTGCCCGCAAAGTCGAGCCCGTCGAGCGCGGTTCCGACGAGGGCGGAGAAATCGCCCGGCGCGGCGCCGGAGATGAGCCCGGAGATGAGGCCGGTTCCGAGATCGAATTCGTGGTTGCCGAAGGCGATCGCCTGAACGCCGAGCTCGTTCTGTATCTGGATGTCGGCGATGCCGGCCGAGCCGAAGACCGCGGCCGAGGCGGTGAAGAAGACGCCGGGGATGATCGCGTCGCCCGAGGAGAGGGTGAGCGTGTTGTCGGCGAGGCCGTCGGCGCCGAGATCCTCCACGCGGAGCGCGTTGAGCACGGCGGAGAGGTTCGGCGCGTCGACGATGGCGGGGGTCGAAGCCTCCTGGTCGGTGAAGTGCAGGAGTTCGAGAGTGAAAACGCTCTCGGTCTCGAAATCTTCGTTGTCGGCCATGGGACGCCTCTTCAGATACGAATCCTGCGCGGAGGGCCCGCGCGGCGGCGCGCAAGTTCGCGGCGGCGCTTGACTAACAGTTAACCGAGCCGTGACGGTTTCGTGACACGCGCCGGTTGAATCGAGCCGCTGGCGCGCGGGCGGCGGGGCCGCTATTCCGGGGCAAAGGGAGGCGGTTCGATGAAGAAAGCGCTTGCGCCGGAGGGCGTTCCGGCCCCGTTCGCGAATTACAGCCACGGGATCGAGGCGCCGCCGGGCGCGCGGCTCGTCGTCACCTCGGGGCAGCTCGGCGCGAACCCGGACGGGACGGCGCCGGAAAGCGCGCTCGAACAGGCGCGGCTCTGCTTCCGGCAGATTGGCGCGATTCTCGCGGCCGCGGAGATGGGCCCGGAGGACGTGATCCGCCTCAACGCTTTCGTGACCGACCGGGCGCACATGCCCGCCTATATGAGCGCGCGCGACGAATGGCTGGCGGGCCGGACGCCGCCGCCGGCCTCGACGCTGGTCATCGTCTCGGGCTTCACGCGGCCGGAATTCATGGTTGAAGTGGAGGCGACCGCCGCGAAATCGGCCTGATCGTTTCCGTATGGGCGACGGTTTTGGCGGGCGCTGGCGGCTAATCCCCGGCGCCTTGGGCGCTATCTTGTTCGCAAGGCGGATCACCGCCCCCAACCGAGGGAGACCCCCAATGACGAAGATTCTTGTCGTCTACTATTCCAGCTACGGCCATATCGAAACCATGGCGAACGCCGTCGCCGAGGGCGCGCGCGAGGTCGAAGGCGCGGAGGTGGTGGTGAAGCGCGTCGCCGAACTCGTTCCCGAAGAGGTGGCGAACGCGAACCATTTCAAGCTCGACCAGCCGGCGCCGATCGCCGACCCGAAGGAGCTTGCCGAGTACGACGCCATCATCTTCGGCACGCCGACCCGGTTCGGCAACATGGCCGCGCAGATGAAGCAGTTCCTCGACCAGACAGGCGGGCTCTGGGCCGGCGGCAAGCTGATCGGCAAGGTCGGCTCCGTCTTCACCTCCTCCGCCACGCAGCATGGCGGGCAGGAATCGACGATCCTGAACTTCCACACCACGCTCCTCCATCACGGCATGGTGGTGGTGGGCCTGCCCTATTCCTTCCAGGGGCAGATGAGCCTCGACGGCATCGTCGGCGGCTCGCCCTACGGCGCCTCGACCATCGCGGGCGGCGACGGCTCCCGCCAGCCGACCGAGATCGACCTCGCCGGCGCGAAGTTCCAGGGCAAGCACGTCGCGGAGATCGCGAAGAAGCTCGTCGCCTGAAGACCCGATCGCCCTCGTATCACGCGTGATACGGGGGCGATGTCATTGATTTCAAACATATTTCATGCGCCTCGCGCGCGGGGCGTCCGCAATCTTCGGGGCTTGCGGCGGGGCCGGCGTTCCGCCGATATGCCCGCCATGACCGACGCCCTCACCTTCGGCGCGAAACGCGAGAGCCTCGCGGGCCACGCCGCGATGCTCCTCTTCGTCGCGCTGATTTCCGGCTCCTTCTCGCTCGGCGGGCGGGCGGCGCCCTTCATCGACCCGGCGGCGCTGACGGCGGCGCGCTTCGCGCTGGCGGCGGCGGTCCTGGGCGCTCTGGCGGCGTCGACGATGAAACGGGCGCATTTCCGCGCGCCGTGGCGGCACCTCGCGCTCGGCGGGCTGGTCGCCTTCTATTTCATCATGATGTTCGAGGCGCTGTTGCTGACCGATCCGGTCTCGACCGGGGCGGTCTTCACGCTGACGCCGATCATGTCGGCCGGGTTCGGCTGGCTCTTGATGCGGCAGGTGACGACGGGGCGGATGGCGGCGGCGCTGGCGCTTGCGGGGCTCGGCGCGCTCTGGGTGATCTTCCGCGGCGATCTCGAGGCGTTCCTCGCGCTCCGCATCGGCCGGGGCGAATGGCTTTTCCTCATCGGCTGCGCGGCGCATGCGCTCTACACGCCGCTCGGGCGGAAGCTGAACCGGGGGGAGCCGCTCGCCTCCTACACGTTCGGCGCGCTCGTGGCGGGGGCGCTGGTCGCCGGGATCTGGGGCGCGCCGGAGATCGCGGCGACGGACTGGCTCGCGCTGCCGCCGGTGGTCTGGGCCGCGCTGCTCTACCTCGCGGTGGCGACGACGGCGGTGACGATCTTCCTCGTCCAGTACGCCACGCTGCGGCTGCCTTCGGCGAAGGTGATGGCCTATGGCTATCTCCTCCCCTCCTTCGTGATCCTCTGGGAGGGGCTGTTCGGCGGCGACTGGGCGGCGCCGGCGGTCTGGTTCGGGGCGGCGGTGACGGCGGCCGCGCTCCTTCTGCTGCTTAAGGATTGATCGCGTCGCGGGCGCGGCGGCGGGCCGGTTTGGCGCCCTGGCCTCAAGGCGCGCTTCGCGTCGATGGTGCGCGAAGGGGCGCGGCCGCCCCCCGGATGGGCGCTCGAAACGGCTGGCATGGGCGATTCATCGCGTCGCTCCGACCTCGGGCCGATCCGCATGTGACAGCAGGGGGGCGCCCGCCCGGTTCGGGAGGGATGGTCGGGGTGCGATCTTGCTCGGGCCGTTCTCGCGCAGGGTGTGGAAGATATCCGAGGACCGCGCTCGCGCCGCCCCAAGACCGCGTCACAAAGGGGGACTGGCGCCGGCGAATCGGTTCTGGCATGATTCGTCCGAGGCGCGGCGGAGACCGTCCAAGGTGAGCAGAACCAGTCGGATGCGGTTGATCGACGCCGCGGTCGCGATCTTCGTGATCGGCGCGGCGGCTCAGTTCGGCCTTGGCGCGCTCCAGGGCGGATCGGGCCTGCGCGTCGCCTTCGCGGCAGAGACGGAACTGGCGCGCAAGGAGGCCGAACTCGCGGCCCTGAAGGCCGAACGCGCGCGGCTCGAGAACCTGACGAAACGGCTCTCCGAACCCTATCTCGACCTCGACCTCCTCGACGAGCGGGCCCGCGACATGCTCGGCCGCGCACGCGAGGACGAGATCGTCATACGTTAAACGACTTTTTCGCCAAGCGGGCGCAATTCGGGCGCCGAGCGGCAGGAGCCGCGCCGGAATGCGCGGATCGGCTTTGCGAAAGCCGCCGAAATCGGGCAGGACTCGGTTCAAGGACGCGGCGCAAGGCCGCGCGGCGCCGGATTTCGGCGACCGAGCCCAGGGGAGGGAGACGCCCATGGCGACGACGCGGAAACGCGCGGCGAAATCCAACGCGCCGAAAGAGGAGCTGCTCGGCTATTACCGCGAGATGCTCCTGATCCGCCGCTTCGAGGAGAAGGCGGGCCAGCTTTACGGCATGGGCGCGATCGGCGGCTTCTGCCATCTCTATATCGGCCAGGAAGCGGTGGTGGTGGGCGTCGAGGCCTGCGCCAAGGAAGGCGACCAGCGCGTCACCTCCTATCGCGACCATGGCCACATGCTCGCCTGCGGCATGGACCCGAAGGGCGTGATGGCGGAGCTGACGGGGCGCATCGGCGGCTATTCCAAGGGGAAGGGCGGCTCGATGCACATGTTCTCCAAGGAGAAGAACTTCTATGGCGGCCACGGCATCGTCGGCGCGCAGGTGCCGATCGGCGCCGGGCTCGCCTTCGCCAACTGGTACCGCGGCAACGACAACGTGAGCTTCGCCTATTTCGGCGACGGCGCGGCGAACCAGGGGCAGATCTACGAGGCGATGAACATGGCCTCGCTCTGGAAGCTGCCCTGCATCTTCGTCATCGAGAACAACCAGTATGCGATGGGCACCTCGCTGAAGCGCGCCTCCTCCACCCCGGCGCTCTACACCCGCGGCGAAGCCTTCGGCATCGAGGGCGCGGCGGTCGACGGGATGGACGTGATGGCGGTGAAGGCGGCGACGATGAAGGCCGTCGAGCACTGCCGCGCCGGCAAGGGGCCCTACATCCTCGAGATGAACACCTACCGCTATCGCGGGCACTCGATGTCGGACCCGGCCAAGTACCGGACCCGCGAGGAAGTGCAGAAGATGCGCGACGAGCGCGACCCGATCGACCATGTTCGGGACCTCTTGCTCTCCGCCGGCGACACCAGCGAGGACGACCTCAAGGCGATCGACAAGGAGATCAAGGCGATCGTCAACGAGGCGGCGAAATTCGCCCAGGAAAGCCCCGAGCCGGAGCCGAAAGAGCTCTGGACGGACATTTACGCCTGACCGGGGGGACGGGACATGACCATCGAGATCAAGATGCCCGCGCTCTCTCCCACGATGGAGGAGGGCAACCTCGCCAAGTGGAACGTGAAGGAGGGCGACACGGTCAAATCCGGCGACGTCATCGCCGAGATCGAGACCGACAAGGCGACCATGGAGGTCGAGGCCGTCGATGAAGGCGTCGTCGGCAAGATCGTCGTCGCCGCCGGAACCGAGGGCGTGAAGGTGAACGAGGTGATCGCCATCCTCCTCGAGGAAGGCGAGGACGCCTCGGCGGCCGAAGGCGGCGGCGCGAAGGCCGAGGCCGCCCCGGCGCCCGCGCCCGCCGCCGCGGCGGCCCCCGCCCCGGCGACCGCGGCCCCGCCGCCCGCCGCCACCAAGATCGCCGCGGAGAGCGAGGTTCCGGACGGGACCAAGATGAAGACGCAGACGGTGCGCGAGGCGCTCCGCGACGCCATGGCCGAGGAAATGCGGAAGGACGGAGACGTCTTCCTGATGGGCGAGGAGGTCGCCCAGTACCAGGGCGCCTACAAGATCTCCCAGGGCCTGCTCGACGAGTTCGGCGAGAAGCGGGTCATCGACACGCCGATCACCGAGCACGGCTTCGCCGGCCTCGCGGTCGGCGCCGCCTTCGGCGGGCTGAGGCCCATCGTCGAGTTCATGACGTTCAACTTCGCCATGCAGGCGATCGACCATATCCTGAACTCGGCGGCGAAGACGCGCTACATGTCCGGCGGCCAG
>CALFYQ010000257.1 GCA_937952085.1 uncultured Paracoccaceae bacterium
TCTGAGCCCCGGGCTCGAGGAAAAGATCCGCGTCTGCAACTCCACCTATACGGTTCGGTTCGGCGTGCGTCTGCGCGGCAAGATCGAGACCTTCACCGGCTACCGCTCGGTCCACTCCGAACACATGGAGCCGGTCAAGGGCGGCATCCGCTATGCGCTGTCGGTCAGCCAGGACGAGGTCGAGGCGCTGGCCGCGCTGATGACCTACAAGTGCGCGCTGGTGGAGGCGCCCTTCGGCGGCTCGAAAGGCGGGCTCTGCATCGACCCGACCGAGTGGAACGACGACGAGATCGAGCGCATCACCCGCCGCTTCGCCTACGAGCTGATCAAGCGGGACCTGATCCACCCCTCGCAGAACGTGCCGGCGCCGGACATGGGCACGGGCGAGCGCGAGATGGCGTGGATCGCCGACCAGTTCAACCGTATGAACACGACCGAGATCAACGCTTGGGCCTGCGTCACCGGCAAGCCGCTGGCCGCGCACGGCATCGCCGGCCGCGTCGAGGCGACCGGGCGGGGCGTGCAATACGCGCTTCAGGAATTCTTCCGCCATGAGGCGGACGTGGCGCATACCCGCCTCTCACCCGGCCTCGCCGGCAAGCGGGTGATCGTCCAAGGCCTCGGCAACGTGGGCTACCACGCCGCGAAGTTCCTCGAGGAGGAGGACGGCTGCAAGGTCGTCGGCATCGCCGAGCGGGACGGCGCGATCTACGACCCGAACGGCCTGCCGGTGGAGCAGGTGAAGCAATACCTGATCGAGCAGGGCGGCATCCGCGGCTTCCCCGGCGCGGCCTATCTGGCCGAGGGCGCGGCGGTGCTGGAGGAGGATTGCGACATCCTCATCCCCGCCGCCTTCGAGGCCGCGATCAACCTCTCCAACGCCGAGCGGATTCGCGCGCCGCTGATCATCGAGGCGGCGAACGGGCCGGTGACCTCGGGGGCGGACGAGCTTCTCCGCCGCAGGGGCTGCGTCATCATCCCGGACCTTTACGCCAATGCCGGCGGCGTGACGGTCAGCTATTTCGAATGGGTGAAGAACCTCTCCCACATCCGGTTCGGCCGGATGCAGCGGCGGCAGGAGGAATCCCGCCACCGGATGCTGATCGAGGAACTGGAGCGGATGACCGGCAAGCAGGTTTCCACCGCCTTCGCGGAGAAGTATCTGAAGGGCGCGGACGAGCTGACGCTGGTCCGCTCCGGGCTCGAGGACACGATGCGCATCGCCTACCAGTCGATGGCCGAGATCTGGCGCGCGCGGCCCGAGGTCGGGGACCTGAGGACCGCGGCCTATCTCGTCTCCATCGGCCGGGTGGCGGCGGCCTACAAGAGTCTCGGCCTCTGAATGCGGGTCCTCGTCACCGGAACCAGCGGGCATCTCGGTGAGGCGCTGATGCGCCTCCTGCCGGGGGCCGGGCACGAGCCGGTGGGGATGGACCTGAGGCCGGGCGCCTTCACCGACATCGTCGGCTCGATCGCCGATCGCGGGCTTGTGCGGGAGGCGATTCGCGGCGTCGGCGGCGTGATCCACGCCGCGACGCTCCACAAGCCGCAGGTGGCGACCCGCTCGATGGCGGATTTCGTCGAGGTCAACGTCTCCGGCACGCTGGCGCTGCTGGAGGCGGCGGTGGAGGCGGGGGCGGGCCGCTTCGTCTTCACCTCCACCACCTCGGCCTTCGGCGAGGCGCTCCGCCCCGGCCCGGACGACCCGGCGGTCTGGCTCGACGAGCCGACCTCGGAGCCGGCGAAGAACATCTACGGCGCCACCAAGACGGCGGCGGAGGATCTCTGCCGGCTGATCCGGCGGATGCATGGCCTGCCGGTCGTCGTGCTTCGCACGTCGCGCTTCTTCCCGGAATCGGACGACGACGCCGAGGTGCGGGGCGGCTATTCCGACGAGAACGCCAAGGCGAACGAATATCTCAACCGGCGGGTGGAGATCGGCGACGCGGCGGCGGCGCATCTCCTGGCGCTGGCGAAGGCGCCCGAGATCGGCTTCGGCCGCTTCGTGGTGAGCGCCACCACGCCCTTCCTGCCGGAAGACGCCGCCGGATTGCGGCGGAACGCGCCCGAAATCCTCTCCCGCCGGGCGCCCGGATGGGAGGCGGTCTACGCGAAGCGCGGCTGGCGGATGTTTCCGGGGCTCGATCGGGTCTATGATAACCGGCGCACCCGCGCGGCGCTGGGCTGGCGGCCGGAATACGACTTCGCCCGCGTGCTGGCGCAGGCCGAGGCGGGGGAGCCGATCGGCGGGCCGATGACGCGGCTCATTGGCGCCCGCGGCTATCTGGATGGCGGCGAGGCCTACCGGCCCGCCGCGGCCGGCTGAACGCCGGGAACCGCAGGGGCTCGGCCTTCGTTCAGCGGGCGAGACCCGAAACGGAAGGATCGCCCCGATGCGCCTCAGCTATGGCTGCGAGATGGAACTCGAATTCGGCGCGCCGACGCCGGTGATCCTGCGGGTCAAGAGCCACCCGTCGGAGGCCTGCCGGCTGGAGCGGCCGGATGCGGTGATCGCCGGGCCGGGCATTTCGCTCGAGCCCTTCCGCGACGCCTTCGGCAACGCCGCGCTCCGCACCGTCGCCCCGGCCGGCCGTTTCATGGTCCGCGCCTCCGGCCTCGCGCATGACGACGGCGCGCCCGACCCGCAGGCGCCCGAGGCGGCGCAGGTCCCGGTCGAGGCGCTGCCCACCGCAGTGCTGCCGTTCCTTCTCGGCTCCCGCTATGTCGAGACGGACCGGCTCTCGAACGAGGCCTGGGCGCGGTTCGGCGACGTGCCCGCCGGCTGGGCGCGGGCGCAGGCGGTGAACGATTTCGTCCACGATTACATCTCCTTCGGCTACGAGCATGCGCGAGACACGCGCTCGGCGGAGGAGACCTTCGAGGAGCGGCGCGGCGTCTGCCGCGACATGGCGCATCTCGCCCTCGCCTTCTTCCGGGCGCTCAACATGCCGGCGCGCTATTGCACGGGTTATGTCAGCGATGTCGGCGTCGAGCCGCCGCCCGACCTGCCGATGGATTTTTCCGCCTGGACCGAGGTCTGGCTCGCCGGCGCCTGGCATGTGTTCGATCCGCGGAACCATGTTCCCCGGATCGGCCGGCTGCTGGTGGCGGTGGGGCGGGACGCCGCCGACGCGCCGATGATCCACAGTTTCGGGGCGCACGGGCTGACCGGTTTCCGCGTCTGGGCGGAGCCGCTCGACGCCGCGGCGCGCCCGGTGGAGGCGGCGGCCTGACGCGGCGTCCGGCGCTGGAAAGCCGCCCGCCGCCGCGCTAAGAAAGGGGTATGGCCTCGTTCTTCCTCTATGCGGCGCTTGTCTCGAGCTTCCTCGTGCTCGCGGTGCTCGGCTTCGGCGTCCTCTCGTTCGCGCGCGGCGGCGAGTTCAACCGAAAATACGCGAACAAGATCATGCGGCTCCGGATCGTCACGCAGGCGATCGCCGTGATCTTCATCCTGCTCGCGGTGCTCGCGCGCCAGAACGGCTGAGCGGGGGCGCCGGATGGTCGTACTCAACCGAATCTACACGCGCACCGGCGACGCCGGCACCACTGCGCTCGGCGACGGCGCGCGGGTGCCGAAGCACGCGCCGCGGGTCGAGGCCTATGGCACGGTGGACGAGGCGGACGCCTGCCTCGGCCTCGCCCGGCTCCACGCGACCGGAGAGATGGACGCCGCGCTCGGCCGCATCCAGAACGACCTCTTCGATCTCGGCGCCGATCTCTGCGTGCCGGAGGCGGAGGGCGAGGCGACGAAACACCCGCCGCTCCGCATCGTCGAGGCTCAGGTCGAGCGGCTCGAGGCCGAGATCGACGAGATGAACGCGCGGCTCTCGCCGCTCCGTTCCTTCATCCTGCCGGGGGGAACGCCGCTGGCGGCGCATCTTCATCTCTGCCGCACCGTCTCCCGCCGGGCGGAGCGGCTGACCACCGAACTCGCCGCGTCGGAGCCGGTGAACCCGGCCGCGCTTCGCTATCTCAACCGCCTTTCGGACTGGTTCTTTGTCGCCGCCCGCGCCGCCAACGACGATGGCGCGCTGGATGTGCTCTGGGTTCCCGGGGCGAACCGGTGAGGCGGCCGGAGGGCCGCGCCCTCCGCGCCGGGACGACGAAGGCGCGCGCCGCGGGAACCTTTCGCGCCGCCGGATGTTCGGCATCGGGGGAGCTTCCCGCCCCGCATCGGGGCGACGCGGAGGCATTGGCTGCGCATCGGGCGCCGGAGGCCCGCCGCAGAAGCCGGCGCATCGGCGCGGGCGCAACGACAGAAAGGACCGCCATGACGATCCTCGCCGGGTTGCTTCGCCCGTTCGCCGTTTTCTTCGTCGCGCTGCTGCTCGCGGCGCCGGCCGCGGCGCAGATCGCCGCCCCGGCGGCCCCGGCGGCCGAGGATTCGGCGAAGACGACGCCCGACGAGGCCGCCGCCAAGCTTCTCGAAGTGCTCAAGGACGACGCCGCCCGCGCCGCGCTGATCGAAAAGCTCGAAGCAGGCGGCGCGGCCGCCGCGCCCGAAGCCGCGCCGGAGGCGCCGCCGCCGCTCGGCCGCCAGATCGCCGAAGCGTCGACCGCCGCGCTCTCCGCGGCGCTCGACCGGATCGAGACGGTCGGCAGGCAGCTCGCCCGCGCGCCCTCCGCCTTCCAGGCGCTCAGTCTGACCGAGATGGACTTCCTGCTCCAGGCGCTTCTCGATCTCGGCCTCGTCATCCTCGTCACCACGTCGATCTTCTACCTCCTCCGGGCGCGGGCGCGGCGGCTCTACCGGCGGATCGGCGCGGCGGCGGCGGGGCAGGGCATCCTGCGGATCGCCGGGGCGATCCTTCTCTCGGTGCTGATCGACGCCGCGCTCGTCGCGGTTTCCTGGGCGGCGGGCTATGCCGCCGCGCTCGCTTTCGCCGGCGAGACCGGCGCGGTGGCGGTGCGCGAGGCGCTCTATCTCAACGCCTTCCTCGCCGTCGGGCTGGTGCGGGTGGTGATCCGCGCCGTGCTTTCGCCCTCGGCGCCGGAGCTACGGCTGATCCACATGCCGGACAAGGGCGCGGCGGTGCTGTCGCTCCATCTCAGCCTCATCGCCTCGATCATCGGCTATGGCCAGCTTCTCATCACGCCGGTCGTCATGGCGCAGGTCGGCTGGGCCGCCGGCGGGGCGACCTCGACGCTCCTCGCGCTCGTCGCGCTCGCGCTCGCCTTCTGGCTGGTGCTGCGCGGCCGGAAGCCGGTCGCCGAATGGCTGAGCACGCGGCCCGACGGGACGGAGCGCGCCGGCGCCCTCCGCTTCCTCGCAGCCGCCTGGCACATCCCGGCGCTCCTCTGGCTCATGGCGATCACCATCGTCGTCGTCACCCGGCCGGGCGGCCTGATCTGGCCGGTGCTGACCCGCTCGGGCGAGGTGCTGGCGGCGATGGTCGCGGGTTTCGTCGTCTCCGGCGCGCTCACCAAGGCGATCGCGCGCGGGGTTTCGGTGCCGGAATCGACGCGGCTCCGCCTGCCGCTGCTCGAGACGCGGCTCAACGCCTTCGTGCCGAAGGCGCTCGCGGTGGCGCGGGCCTTCATCGTGCTCGCGGTCGCCGCCTTCACGCTGGACGCGACGGGGCTTCTCGATGTCGGCGGCTGGCTTTCGGGGGAGCGCGGGGCGCGGCTTTCCTCCGGCCTCGTCTCGGTCGCGCTGATCCTCGTTCTCGCCTTCGCGGTCTGGGTCGCCTTCGCCTCCTGGGTGGACTACCGGCTCAACCCGGATTTCGGCACCGCGCCGACCTCGCGGGAGAAGACGCTGCTCTCGCTCCTTCGCAACGCGGCGACCATCGCCGTCATCATCTTCTCGGCGATGTTCGCGCTTTCCGAGCTTGGCGTGAACATCGCGCCGCTGATCGCCTCGGCCGGCGTCCTCGGCCTCGCCATCGGCTTCGGCGCGCAGAAACTGGTGCAGGACGTCATCACCGGCGTCTTCATCCAGCTCGAGAACGCGATGAATGTCGGCGACGTGGTGTCCCTCAACGGCACCGCAGGGGTGGTGGAGAAGCTGACGATCCGCTCCGTCTCGCTCCGCGATGTCGAGGGCTCGTTCCACATCATCCCGTTCTCGTCGGTCGACATGGTCTCGAACTTCACGAGGGATTTCTCGTTCCACGTCGCCGATATGGGCGTCGCCTACCGGGAGGACGTCTCGGAGGCGAAGCAGGCGATGTTCGACGCCTTCGACGAGCTCCTGAAGGACCCGGAGCATGCGCGGAACGTGCTGGAGCCGCTCCAGTGGTTCGGCCTCCAGGCCCTCGCCGACAGCGCCGTCGTGCTCCGCGCCCGGATCAAGTGCGCGCCGGGGTCGCAATGGGGCATCGGCCGCGCCTACAACGAGATCTGCAAGCGGGTCTTCGACGAGCGGGGCATCGAGATCCCGTTCCCGCACCAGACGATCTATTTCGGCGTGGACAAGAAGGGCGAGGCGCCGCCGCTCCACATCCAGGCGGAGCCGCGCGAGCCGGAGCCGGCGCCCGTGCCCTATGGCGACGGCGCGACGCGCGCCGCGGCGCCGGGCAAGTACGACGCGCCGGATTCAGACCAGTCGAGCGCGGAAGAAGCCGAGGGTTCGGTCCCACGATAGGGCGGCCGCCTCCGGGTCGTAGCGCGGCGTCGTGTCGTTGTGAAAGCCGTGCTGCGTCCCCGGATAGACATGCGCCTCGAAGCGCTTGCCGTTCGCGCGGAGCGCCGCCTCGTAGGCGGGCCAGCCCGCGTTGATGCGGGGGTCGTTCTCCGCGTAGTGGAGGAGGAGCGGGGCCTCGATGGCCGGCACGTCCTCCGCCGGCGGCTGCCGCCCGTAATAGGGGACGGAGGCCGCCAGTTCGGCGTAATTGACGGCCAGCGCGTTGCAGACGCCGCCGCCATAGCAGAACCCGACCGCGCCGACCTTGCCGGAGCCTTCCGGGTGCGCGAGCAGGTGCTCGAACCCCGCGAAGAAATCCTCCATCAGCTTCGCCGGGTCGAGGCTCGCCTGCATCTCCCGGCCCTTGTCGTCCGTCCCCGGATAGCCGCCGAGGGAGGAGAGCCCGTCGGGCCCGAAGGCGAGGAAGCCGGCCTTGCCGAGCCGGCGGACGACATCCTCGACATAGGGGTTGAGCCCGCGGTTCTCATGGACGACGAGGACGGCGGGGAGCTTTCCGGCCGCGCCGGCCGGCTTCGCCAGCAGGCCCTCTACGGCGCCGTTCCCGTCCGGCGATTGGTAGGTCTCGCGCCGCGTCTCGATCGCGGGGTCGTCGGGCGCCACCTGCTGCGCGAGAGCGTAGTCGGGCGCGAGCGCGGCGAGGGCCGCCGCCGCCCCGGCCGCCCCGGCGAAAGAGGCGGCGCGGTCGAGAAACTCCCGCTTCGTCATGGCGCCGTGGACGTAGCCGTCGAAAAGCTCGAGCAGGCGCGGGTCGAAATCGGCGGCGGACTTGCGCTTCATGGGACGGCTCCTTCGCGGTTCTCTGCGGAAGGTAGCGCGTCGGTGTTGACGGCAAGCCGAAAATTGTTTGACGTTTACGTCAACGTCAGTTACGCCCTGCGTCGTTCCGACGTTAGAAAATGTCGGGTTGGGGCGATGACCCGCCCGGCGAAGCGGCGTAGAAGGCCGCGGACAGAATCGGTCCCGAACGGGACAGGACGGATGGAGATGCGCGCATGAAGGTGCTGGTGCCGGTCAAGCGCGTGATCGACTACAACGTGAAGGTCCGCGTGAAGGCGGACGGATCGGGTGTCGATCTCGCGAACGTCAAGATGTCGATGAACCCCTTCGACGAGATCGCCGTCGAAGAGGCGATCCGCCTGAAGGAGAAGGGGCTCGCCGAGGAAATCGTCGTCGTTTCGATCGGCGTGAAGCAAGCTCAGGAGACGCTCCGCACCGCCCTCGCGATGGGCGCTGACCGCGCCATCCTCATCGTCGCCGCCGACGACGTGCACCAGGACATCGAGCCGCTCGCGGTCGCCAAGCTCCTGAAGGCGGTGGTGGACGCCGAGGCGCCGGGCCTCGTGCTCTGCGGCAAGCAGGCGATCGACAACGACATGAACGCGACCGGGCAGATGCTCTCGGCCCTCCTCGGCTGGAGCCAGGCGACCTTCGCCTCCAAGCTCGAGATCGACGGCGACAGCGCCAAGGTCACCCGCGAGGTCGACGGCGGCCTGCAGACCATCAAGGTCAAGATGCCGGCGATCGTGACGGTGGATCTCCGGCTCAACGAGCCGCGCTACGCCTCGCTGCCGAACATCATGAAGGCGAAGAAGAAGCCGCTCGACGAGAAGACGGCCGCCGACTACGGCGTCGACGTCACGCCGCGGCTGAGTGTGGTCAAGACCGCCGAGCCGGCGGCGCGGAAGGCGGGCGTGAAGGTCGCCTCCGTCGAGGAGCTGGTCGAAAAGCTCAAGAACGAAGCGGGGGTGCTCTGATGGCCGTTCTCCTTCTCGCGGAAGTCACCGACGGGCAGCTTTCCCTCGACGCGACCGGCAAGGCCGTGACGGCGGCGAAGAAGCTCGGCGACGTCACCCTGCTCTGCGCCGGCGCGCGCGCCGCCGACGCCGCCGCCGAGGCGGCGAAGATCGAGGGCGTCTCCAAGGTGCTGGTCGCCGAGGACGCCTCGCTCGGCCACCGGCTCGCCGAGCCGACCGCCGACCTCATCGTCTCCCTCGCGGGCGATTACAGCCACATCCTCGCGCCGGCGACGACGGATGCGAAGAACGTGCTGCCGCGCGTCGCCGCGCTTCTCGACGTGATGGTCATCACCGACGTCTCCGGCGTCGTCGACGCCGACACGTTCGAGCGGCCGATCTACGCCGGCAACGCGATCCAGACCGTGAAGTCCTCCGACGCGAAGAAGGTCGTCTCGATCCGCACCACCGCCTTCGAGGCGGCGGGGACGGGCGGCTCCGCCCCGGTCGAGGCGGCGACAGTTCCGGGCGCGAAGGGCCTCTCCGAATGGGTTGAGGACCATGTCGCGGCCTCCGACCGGCCCGAGCTCACCTCGGCGAAGATCGTCGTCTCCGGCGGGCGCGGCATCGGCTCGAAGGAGAACTTCGCGATCGTCGAGAAGGTGGCGGACAAGCTTGGCGCGGCGGTCGGCGCCTCCCGCGCCGCGGTCGATTCGGGCTACGCCCCGAACGACTGGCAGGTCGGCCAGACCGGCAAGGTCGTCGCGCCGCAGCTCTACATCGCCGTCGGCATCTCCGGCGCGATCCAGCACCTCGCCGGCATGAAGGATTCCAAGGTCATCGTCGCCATCAACAAGGACGAGGAGGCGCCGATCTTCCAGGTGGCCGATTACGGCCTCGTCGGCGATCTCTTCAAGCTGATGCCGGAACTGGAGAAGGCGCTCGGCTGAGCGCTTCGCCGGTTTGACTTTCCGCGGGGGCCGCGCCGTCATGGCGCGGCCCCTCGTCGTTCCGGAGCCTTGGCCATGCATGTCGACCCGACCCGCCCGCAATTCGACGCGTTCAAGGCGCTGCCGCGCGACGCGCCGGTGGAGATGCTGAACCTCGTCCGGCTGCGGGAGCGGGCGGATTACGCCGACGGAAGGCAGGCCACCGGGGCCGAGGCCTACGCGGCCTATGGCCGCGAAAGCGGGCCGGTCTTCCGCCGGGTGGGCGGCAGCATCGTCTGGCGCGGCCGGCCGGATCTCGTCCTGATCGGGCCGGAGGAGGAGAGCTGGCACCTCGCCTTCATCGCCCGCTATCCGAGCGGCGCGGCCTTTCTCGAGATGGTGACCGACCCCGTCTACCGCGAGGCGGTGAAGCACCGGCAGGCCGCGGTGGCCGACAGCCGGCTGATCCGGCACGCCCCGCTCGAAGGCTCGGGCGCCTTCGGCTGAGGCGCCGGCGCCCGCGGAAGCGGCGCCGCCCCCTTGCCTCGCCCTCCGCCCGCGCCTAGGCTTTTCGCAGCGCAAAATGATGACGGCGGCGGGCGCCGAGGGGACGCGATGGAGATCAGGACGGTCGGCGTGGTCGGCGCGGGGCAGATGGGCAACGGCATCGCCCATGTCTTCGCGCTCGCGGGCTACGATGTGCGGCTCAACGACGTCGACCCGGAGCGCATCCAGCGCGCGCTGAAGCTGATCGGCGACAATATCGGCCGGCAGGTCCAGAAGGGCCAGGTCGAGGCGGCGACGCGGGACGCCGCGCTCAGCCGCATCTCCGCGGCCGGCGCGCTCGAGGACATCGCGCAGTGCGACCTCGTGATCGAGGCGGCGACCGAGAACGAGGCGGTGAAGCGGGAAATCTTCAAGTCCCTCGTCCCGTCGCTGAAACCCGAGACGATTCTCACCACCAACACCTCCTCGATCTCGATCACACGGCTCGCCTCGGTCACCGACCGGCCGGAGCGGTTCATGGGCTTTCACTTCATGAACCCGGTTCCGGTGATGCAGCTCGTCGAACTCATTCGCGGCATCGCCACCGACGAGGGCACCTTCGAGTCGCTGAAGAAGGTCGTCTCCAGCCTCGGCAAGACCTACGCCACGGCGGAGGACTTCCCGGCCTTCATCGTCAACCGCATCCTGATGCCGATGATCAACGAGGCGATCTACACGCTCTATGAAGGCGTCGGCACGGTGGAGAGCATCGACACCTCGCTGAAGCTCGGCGCCAACCACCCGATGGGCCCGCTGGCGCTGGCGGACTTCATCGGCCTCGACATCTGCCTCGCCATCATGAACGTCCTGCACGAGGGGCTGGCCGACACGAAATACCGGCCCTGCCCGCTCCTGACCAAGTATGTCGAGGCCGGCTGGCTCGGCCGGAAGACCAACCGGGGCTTCTACGACTACCGCGGCGAGAAGCCGGTGCCGACGCGCTGAGCCCCTTGCGCCCCGGCGCGCTTCGGGGCCTCATGAAGCCACGCCAAGGGAGGCCAAAGCCATGAAGCGTCTCGTTCGCGCCGCGCTCGCCTTCGCGCTTCCGGCCGCCCTCCTCGCCGCAGGGCCGGCGCGCGCGGAGCCCTGGAAGCTCGACCAGGACCACAGCCATGTCAGCTTCATGGTCAACAACATCGGCTTCTCCTGGACGCAGGGGCAGTTCCGCGAATTCGACGCGACGATCGACTTCGACCCGGAGAACGTCGAGGAGGCCTCCGTCACCTTCACGCTTAAGGCGGCGAGCGTCGACACCAAGTCGAAGGCGCGGGACGACAACCTGCTGGCCCCGGAATTCCTCGACGCCGGCCGCTATCCCGACATCACCTTCCGCTCCACCAAGGTCCGCCTGATCGACGACAAGACCGCGGAAGTGCTCGGCGACATGACAATGAAGGGCCACACCCAGGAAGAGACCTTCACCGCCACGCTGGTCCGCATCGGCCCCTCTCCGTTCAACCCGAAGGACACGATCGCCGGCTTCATCGTGGAGGGGAAACTCGACCGGACCGATTACGGCGTCTCCTTCGGCGCGCCGGCGATCGGCGCGGAGGTTCAGATTCGGGTCGATCTGCAGATCAACCCGGTCGATGGCTGAACCGCTCGCGCAATTGTCATTTCGTGAACAATCCGTCTCCCCATACGTGCATTGTAGCGGCCGTGAGGTGGGCCATCTAAGGCGGGCGACAGCAATTCCCAAGGAGCTCCCGATGCGCCTCGCCCACGCCGCCGCCTTCCTCGCCGCCCTCGCCGCCGCGCCGGTTTCCGCCGCGCCCTGGGCGATCGACAAGACCCACGCCACCGTGAGCTTCAGCGTCGACCATCTCGGCTTCTCGCTGGTGCACGGCATCTTCCGCAGCTTCGACGCCGAGATCGATTTCGATCCGGAGAACCTCGAAAGCGCGAAGGTCGCCTTCACCATCGACGCCGCCAGCATCGACACCTTCCTCGAGGCCCGCGACACCCACATCAAGAGCGCCGACTTCCTCGACGTCGAGGTCCATCCGGAGATCACCTTCGTCTCGAAGTCGGTCCGCCTGACCGGCGAGAACACCGCCGACGTCACCGGCGACGTGACGATCAAGGGCGTGACGAAGGAGGAGACCTTCGAGGTCACGCTCCGCAAGATCGGTCCGTCGCCGTTCAACCCGCAGATCACCATCGCGGGCTTCTCCGTCGAGGGGGCGATCGACCGGACCGATTACGGCGTCTCCTTCGGCGCGCCGGCGATCGGCGCCGAGATGCCGATCCGCATCGACCTCGAGATCACGCCGAAATGAGCGTGGGGGCGGGGCGATGAGAGCGGTTCTCGTCGCCCTCCTCCTCTCTGCGGCCTCGGCCGCGGCAGAGCCGCGCGCTTGGGTGATCGACGCGGGCGCCTCGACGCTCGGCGTCGTCTATCTCATCAACGGCGAGAAGCGGCGCGGCGTCATCCGGCATTTCGAGGGCGAGGCGCGGTTCGACCCGGACGACCTCGCCGATGCGGAGCTCGACCTGGTGATCGACATGGACAGCGTCGACGTCGGCGAGCCCTTCGGCACGATGATCGTCAAGACGGCCGACTGGTTCGACGTCTACGGCCACCCGACCGCCCGCTATTCGCTCGACTCTCTGGAGGCGAAGGCGCCCGGCGCCTATATCGCACATGGGCGGCTGACGATGCGCGGCAAGGAACATCCCGTGACCGGCGCGCTGAGCCTCGAGCTTGGCGACGACGTCGCGCGGGCCGGCGGCGAGGCCGAGTTCCCGCGCAGCCTCTACGGAATCGGCGTCGGTTTCACGGCGCTCTTCGTGGAGGTCGGCGACGAGGTGGGCGTCGAGTTCGACCTCATCGCCCGGCCTAAGGGGGGCCAATGAGCCTGAAGAACACCTCGACGGGCTGGGGCTGGCCGGCGCGTCTCCTGCACTGGAGCGTCGCCGCGATCATCCTGTTCATGCTCGGCCTCGGCGTCTGGATGACCTATTTCGTCAGCGACATGCTGGCGCAATACGCCCTGGTCCAGACCCACAAGAGCTGGGGATTCGTCGTCTTCTGCCTCGCCCTCGTCCGCGTCGCCTGGCGGCTCGCCAACCGGGCGCCGGAGATGCCGGCGGAGATGGGCGCGGCGGAGCGGATGCTGGCCCATCTCGGCCATGTCGCGCTCTATGTCTTCATGATCGCCATGCCCATCACCGGCTGGCTGATGGCCTCTGCCTCCGAGCTTCAGGAACTCTACAACATCAAGAACATGGTCTTCGGCCTCTTCGAGATGCCGGACCCGTTCGCGCCCGGCTCGAAGGCGCTGGAACAGGCGTTCCGCTTGGCGCATTTCTGGCTCGCGGTCGGCCTCGGCGTGACGCTGCTCGGCCATGCCGCCGCCGCGCTCCGGCACCATTTCCTGCTGAAGGACAACGTGCTCCGGCGGATGATCACCGGCCGCTGAGGCGGGCTCAGGCCCGCGCGGTGACGATCCAGCCGGCGGCGCGGACGCGCACCTCCCCGCCCTTCGCCCGCGCCGCCAGGGCCGCGCGCACCGCTTCGGTCGCCGCCTCGCGCATCGCATCCGGCGCGTCGCGGAGCCGGCTCGAAAGCGGGCCGATCTCCAGCGCGAACTGCATTGCGGCCTCGACCGGGTCTCCCTCCGCGCCGTTCGCGAGGTCGAATTCGATGTCGAGCGGCCGCCAGGCGAGGTCGCGGCAGCCGGCCTCCCGCAGCATCGGCGCGAAGGTCTCTTCGGGCTCCGACCAGGCGAAGGGGCCGGGCGCAAACCGGTCCGCCGGCGGCACGGGCGGCAGGTGCGCCTTCGCCGCGGCGAGCGGCAGGCTGGCCCATTCGTTCTCCTTCGGCGTCCGCCAGCAGGCGATGGCGAGCGGCGCGCCGGGGGCGGAGGCGGCGCGGATATGCGCGTAGGCCGCGGCCGGCCGGTCGAAGAACATCGCCCCGAACTGGGAGAAGATCGCCTCCAGCGGCCGGCCGAATTCGGCCTCGGCGGCGTCGGCGCGCAGGAACCGGGCCTTCGCGGCCGGCCCCGCCGCCGCCGCGCGCCGGCGCTCGGCGAGGGCGAGAAGGTCCGGCGAGACGTCGACGCCGAGCGCCTCCGCGCCCCGGCGGGCGAGTTCCAGCGTCGTCTCCCCGCCGCCGCAGCCGAGATCGAGCACGAAACGGCCGGACAGCTCGCCGAGCGCGGCCATCGCCGCCGCGCCGAAGGGCGACAGCAGGCGCTCCACGCTCACCGCCCGCGCGGCCCATTTCGCGCCGAGCGCGCCCTCCCAGTCCGACTTCGCCGCCATCCCCGCGTCCTCCCGTCCTCTTCCTATCCCGCCCGGCCGGAGATAGGCAGGCGGGCGATGCCGCACCACCTCTTCCGCGCCGCGCATGCCTGGGTCTTCGACCTGGACAACACGCTCTACCCCTCCTCCGCCCGGCTCTTCGACCAGATCGAGCGGAAGATGACCGATTATGTGGCCGAGCTTCTCGGCGTCGAGGCGGCGGAGGCGGACCGGCTTCGCGCGCTCTGGTGGCGGGCGCACGGCACGACGCTCGCCGGGCTGATGCAGGAGCACCGGGCGGACCCGGAGCCCTATCTCCACGCGGTGCATGACATCGACCTTTCCGGCCTTACGCTGGACGCGGCGCTTCGCGCGGCGATCGAGGCGCTGCCGGGGCGGAAGATCGTCTACACAAACGGCTCGCGCGGCCATGCGGACCGGGTGCTGGCGGCGCGCGGGTTGAACGACCTGTTCGACGCGCGCTACGGCATCGAGGATTCGCTCTACCTGCCGAAGCCGGCGCGGGCGGCCTTCGAGCGCGTCTTCGCCGCGGACGGGCTCGAGGCGCGGGGCGCCGCGATGGTGGAGGACGACCACCGCAACCTCGCCGCCCCGCGGGAGATGGGGATGCGCACGCTCTGGGTGACGGAACGGGACGAAGGCGGCGAACATCACGACGCGGCGACGGACGACCTCGCCGGGTTTCTCGCGATCGTCGGGGAGAGGTGAGGCGATGAAGCTCTGGGGCCTGAAAACCTGCGATAGCTGCCGAAAGGCGCTGAAGGCGCTCGACGAGGCCGGCGCGCCGGCGGAGTTCGTCGACGTGCGGAAGGCGCTGGATGCGGAGACGCTCGGCCGCTGGGTGGCGGCGGTCGGGGCGGAGGCGCTGCTCAACCGCAGCTCCACCACTTGGCGCGGGCTCTCCGACGCGGAGAAGGCCGGCGACCCGGCGGCGGTGATGCTCGCCCATCCCTCGCTGGTGAAGCGGCCGGTGATCGAGGCCGAGGGTGCGGTGCTGGTCGGCAAGGGCGCCGTCGCCGCGGCGCTCGCACGGGCGGGGAAGTCCTAATGGCGCGCCCTGCGGGCGACGCGGAGAGGGTCGGGCGCGGCCCGGGCTGGGCGCTCGGGTGGGACTTCGGAGCGGCGCGATGAGGGCCGAGACCGAAATCCTCGTCGTCGGCGGCGGCGTCGCCGGGCTTTCCGCGGCGGTGGTCTTCGCGGCGGCGGGCCGGAGGGTCCTTTGCGTAGACCGCGATCCGCCGGAAGCGGGGCTGAAGGACAGCCGGACCACCGCCTTCCTCCGCCCGGCCATCGACCTTCTGACCGAGGCCGGGATCTGGGGCCGGCTCGAAGGCAAGACCGCCGCGCTCGACCTGATGCGGATCATAGACGCCGGCGGGAAGGAGAACCGCGCGCGGGAGATCGGCGATTTCAACGCGGCCGAGATCGGCCCTTCCGGCTTCGGCTTCAATGTCGCCAACGCAGCGATGCGCCGGGCGCTCCGGGACCGGCTTGCGGAGCTCGAAACGGCGACGCTCCGCCACGGCGCGGCGCTGGAGGCGCTGACGATCCGGCGGGACGCGGCGCTCGCCCGGCTCTCCACCGGCGAGGCGGTGCGCGCCGACCTCGTCGTCGCGGCGGACGGGCGCGGCAGCCGGGCGCGGAGCCTCGCCGGGATCGGCGCGCGGCGCTGGAGCTACGGCCAGAAGGGCCTCGTCTTCACCGTTTCGACGGAAGAGCCGCACCGCAACACCTCGACCGAGATCCATCGCACCGGCGGCCCCTTCACCCTCGTGCCGACGCCGGACGGGCCGGACGGCCCGCGCGCCTCCGTCGTCTGGATGGAGCGGGCCGGCGAGGCGGACCGGCGGATGGCGCTGCCGGACGCCGAATTCGAGGCGGCCGCGAACGAGCGGAGCCTCGGCGTGCTCGGCCGGCTCCGGCTCGTCTCCAGCCGCGCCGCCTGGTCGATCGAGGCGCTGATCGCCGACCGGCTCGCCGCGCCGCGGCTCGCCCTCGTCGCCGAGGCGGCGCATGTCGTCCCGCCGATCGGGGCGCAGGGCCTCAACATGTCGCTCGGCGACATCGCCGCGCTCCGCGACGCGCTCGGCGAAGGCCCGGCCGGGGCGGAGGCGGCGCTCGCCCGCTACGCCCGGCGGCGGCCCGAACTTCTCGCCCGCGTCCTCGGCGTCGACGCGCTCGACCGCGCCGCGATGGCGGAGGCGCAGCCCTTGCGCGACCTCCGCCGCCTCGGCCTCGGCGCGCTGATCCGGGCGCAGCCGGCCCGCCACCTCGCCATGCGGCTCGGCATGGGGCTCCGCTGACCATCGGAGCGTGCTAGGCTCGGCGGCATGGAAGGCTCGGACGTCTTCATCTCCTATTCGCGGAAGGACCGGGAGATCGCCCGCGCCCTCGCCGAAGCCCTTGCCGCCCGCGGCTGGCGCGTCTGGTGGGACTGGAACCTCGTCGGCGGCGCGGATTTCCGGCGGGAGATCCAGGCGGCGCTGGAGCGGTCCGCGAAGGCGATCGTCCTCTGGTCCCGCAATTCGATCGACTCGGCCTTCGTGCTGGACGAGGCCGGGCTCGCGCTCACGGGCCGCAAGCTGGTGCCGATCTCCATCGACGGCTCCGCCCCGCCGCTCGGCTTCGGCGCGATCCACACGCTGACGCTCGGCGATCTGGCGCGGGACATGCCGGCCATCGAGGCCGCGCTCCGGGGCGATCCGCCGCCGGCGCCCGCCGCCCCGCCGCAACCGGCCCGGGCGCGGCCGGGCCGCCGGGCGGTTCTCGCTGGCGGTGCGGTGGCGGCGCTGCTCGCAGGGGCCGGCGGCTGGTTCGCCTATGAGCGGCGGCGCGGCGGCTCAGCGCCGCGGCCGCGCATCGCGCTCGTCGTCGGCGCGGCCGCCTATCGGAACCTGCCGCGCCTCAACAACACGCTGAACGACGCCCGCGCCGTCTCGGAGGCGCTTGCGGCCCGAGGCTTCCGTGTCATGGAGGCGCTGGAGCCGACCGGGGCGGAGCTGCGCGACGCGGTCGGCCGGTTTCGCACGCTCCTCGCGCTCGGCGGCGTCGGGCTCTTCTATTTCGCGGGAACCGCCGTCCATATCGACGGGCGCGACCTGATCTTCCCGGTCGATTGCGGCCCGGTCGCCAACGAGGCCGAGGCCTTCGCCGCCGCGCTCGACGTGACGGAACTGACCGGGCCGCTGGACCGGCTCTTCGCCGCCGGCCCCGCGGCTTCGCTCGCGGGCCTCGTGGTGATCGGAAAGGACGGCTCGCGCGCGCCGGTAGAGGGCGCCGCGGAGGCGCCGGCGCCGGTTCCCTCCGGGCGTCGCGCGGAGGCGGATCAGGGCGCGATCCTCGTCTATGCGGCCAGCGCCGGGGAGGTCGCCTTCGACGCGGCCCGGCCGGGCGCCGAACATTCGCCATTCGCCGAAGCGTTCCTGGCGGAGCTTGAAGCCGGGGACGCTTCGCTCGGCGCGCTCGGCAAGGGCGTGCGCCGGCGGGTGCAGGCGCTGACCGACGGCGCGCAGAACCCGGTGCTGGAGGATCGGAGCTTAGCCGACTTCGCCTTCGGCGACCCGGCGCGGGACCCGGAAGGCGTGCTGCGGATCGTAATGATCGACGCCTGCCGCGACAACCCGTTTCGGCCAGCCGGGCCCGGTCAGACCACGCCGGACGCGGCGAAGGCCGACAGGTGAAAGGCCGCCTGTTCGTCTGACGGGGTGAAGGCCGCGCCGACCGGGCAGGCGCGCCGCGCGAGGCAACCCCGCGCCCGGCATTCCGCCCCGTCCGGCGCGCGCAGATGGGCGCGGCAGCGAAGGGCGTCATAGCCTGCATCGGTGAAGGCGGAGACGGGGCAGGCCGCACGGCAGGGCGCGGCGCATCCGGCGCAGGGGTGCGGGCCGCGGACGACCGGCGGGAGGTCTATGGGCGTGAAGATCGCCAGCGCCCCGCGCCAACCGGCCCAGAGCCCTTTTTCCTCGTGGATCGCCATGCCAAGGCGCGAGGGGTGGAGCGGCTCCCCCGCATAGGCCCAGCGCAGGAAGGGCGGCCAGGGCGGGCCGAGAAAGGGGAAGAGCGGCGCCGCCCCGAACTCTTCGGCGAGGGCGGAGATCACCCGCCGCGACCAGCGGTCGAGCGGGTCCGCCGCGCCGTCCGACGCCTCCGGCGCGGCGTGGAAGGCCGTCCACATCTCCGGCCCGCCCTGCCCGAGGAGGAGGAGCGCGCTCGCCCCCGCCGGCGCGCCGTCCTCCGGGCCGGGCCGGAGCCAGCCGGTGACGGCGAGCCCCTCCCGCCCGGCGCGGGCGGCGATCTCGTCGAGCGTCATTTCAGCC
>CALFYQ010000258.1 GCA_937952085.1 uncultured Paracoccaceae bacterium
CCAGGATCAGCTTGTCCAGTGTGAGATCCGAGACCGCCTTCCGCAGCCTCTGATTGTTCGGCGTCTCTCTCGAACCGATGGCGTTCGACGCCTCACTCTCGAGCTCCTTCAGCCGCTTCAGCTGGTCGCTCTTCATCCCGCCATACTCACGTCGCCAGCGGTAATAGGTCACCTCGGTGACGCCGATCTGCCGGATCGCCTCGGCAACCCTCATTCCCTGCGACTGCAGCACCTCCACCTGACGCAGCTTCGCGACAATCTCCTCCGGCTTCAGCCGCTTCCTCGTCATCTCCCGATCCTCCTCAGATGGGACAATTCCCATACTTAAGGGCGGACCACTTCAATGGGGGTGGCTCAGGGGCGACGATCTGGTCGCCCCGTGGGCGCATCCGCTACTTCGCGGCCAACGAGGCCTTCCCCAAACTGGCTCGCCACGCGCGGGTCATGATCTCCGCCGCGTAGCGCGCGCATCGCGTGATCGCCGCGGGAAAGCCAGGCCGGACTGCGATGAAGGAAACCGACGCCGCCGCCTGGCTCTCGGACCCCGATTGCGAGCTCTTCGAGCAAACGCGGCTCGGCGCCGACGGCCGCGCCGTCACCTTGCTCTGGTGGACGCCGCCGGATGACGATCCGGACGAGGACGACGCAGTCCATCGGCCGCTGACGGCGCGGGGTTTGGCCGGCGGGGCTGAGCCCGGCGGGCGCACATTCTAGGTCCGGACGACGAGCGCGTGGACAATAATGACGACGCAAGGGCTTCGTCTCCAAGAGGCGAAACTCCACTACTTCATCTTCACACTTCGCGCTCGAAGCTCTCCGCCCGGCGACGCAATTCGAGACTCCGCCTCCTGGATCGCGTCGCGGAAGACGCCCTTCGCCATCTGACCGCTTTCGGCCTTGAGGCGCTGATCATAGATCCGTGCGCGCGTGGCCTGCGCGCCGAGGTCGCTCGGCGCGGCCTGCGCCGCGAATTCGGCGAAGTGGCACGCCAGGCGCAGTCGTCCCTCTTTCGCCAGGCTATCCGCCCGGCGAGCCAAGCGATCCGCTCCCCCGGCAGCGAGTGCGATCTCTCGTGCGAGCTCGTCGTCGGGCGCCGGTTTCAGGTGGGCGGGATTACCGTCCCACCAGCCTCCGTAGAGTCGGCACATCGCGCGAACGACGAACTCGGGATCGTCGTAGTTGTTCTTGAGCCAAGGCAGATCCGAGAGATGCTCCGGCGGGGCCACCCGATGGGGAATGTCTGAAGGGCGGATCCCGGAATTGAGAAGCGCGAGCGTCTGGTCGTGCAGGGATTCGAGCCAGGCGGCTATGTCGCCGAGAACGCTCGCTATGGCCTCACGTCCGAAGATCACCGGACCGTGGCCGGGCACCACGACCTCCGGCCCTGCGGCGACGATGGCGCGTAGCGTCTCGGCCCATTCGATGACGTAGCGTTGCGCCTTCTGCGGATTGCCGGCGTTCGGCGCCGCCCAAGTATAGAAGTCGCCGATGACGGCGAGGCGCCGCTTGGGGAGCCAGACCCACATGTGATCGTCGGTCTCGCCCATGCCGTGGCGAAGCTCGATCGCCTCACCGACCTCGGCGAGGCGATGCGACTTGCGGACCAGAACGTCCGGCTCGCGGAACTCGGTCGGCCAGCGAAAGCCCGGACGGGAATACTGGCGGATGTTGATGCGCTCGTTGAACGGTCCTGTGCGCCGGTAGCGCTCGAACCGTCGCGGCGCATTCTCATGCGCGACGAGGACCGGGCGCGGGGCGCCCCGCGCCTCGGCGTCGCGGTCGATCAGCGGCATCCCCGCCACATGATCGAAATGCCCATGCGTGTAGATCACCGCGCGGATCGGCGCGTCGGGCTCCCACTCCCGCACCGACGCCAGCACCGTCTCGCAGGTGTCGATCGCGCCCGTGTCGCAGAGGACGAGCCCCTCGGCGTCGCGGATCGCCGTGACGTTGCCGGAGAGGCCGCGGCAGATGATCGTCACCGCATCCGGCGCCACATCGAGACGCGTGACGACCGGTAGACCGCGGAACCAATCCTCGATGCGGATCCGGCGTTCCATCACGTCCTGCGCTCCGTTCGCCACATCCACCTTCATTCGTCATCCCTTTCGATAGGTGCGCCCAGCGCGAAGACCGGCCTCATTCCCGCACGTCCCGAGCCGTGACCACGGCGTCGAGTGCGACCGCCCCTGTCTCGCGGACAAGGAACGGGTTGACGTCGATGCTCTCGATCCGGTCGGCGTTCGCGGCGGCGAACCGAGACAGCGCCGCAAGCGCCTTCGACAGAGCATCGCGGTCCGCCGGCGGACGACCACGTGCACCACCGAGCAGAGCGGCGCCTCGTATCTCGTCGATCATCCGACGCGCCTCGTCCTCGCTGAAAGGAGCGACCCGGAAGGTCACGTCCTTCAGCACCTCGGCGAAGACGCCGCCGAGCCCGAACATCACCACCGGCCCGAAGATCGGGTCGTGCGTGACGCCGAGGATGGTCTCGACCCCGCCATCGATCATTGGCGCAAGGAGGCAGCCTTCGGTCCGCGCATCGGGCGCGCCGGAGGCGACGGCGGCGGTCACTCGCTCGAAGGCGGCGGCGGCCTCGTCCTCGCTTTCGATTCCGAGCGCAACGCCTCCGACATCTGACTTGTGAAGGAGATCGGGCGATACGATCTTGAGAACGGCGCGCCCGCCGCCAATCGCTTGAACCGCTCGGAAGGCCGCGCGCGCATCATCCGCGGTCCTCGCGACGACCGGCGCGACCACGGGCACGCCGGCCGCGCAAAGAAGTTCGAGTGAAGCCGGTTCCGAGAGCGGCCCGGCCAACCCGGAGAGCGCCTGCGAAGGAGGCGGCGGAACGGGCGCCGGCTCCGGCGCCCGCGCGAAATGTTCGGCGAAACCGCGAAGCGCGGCGATGGCGCGGATCGCGTCCGTCGGCTCTTCGAAGACGAGATGGCCGTCGGCGATCAGCCGTTCACGAATTTCCGGACGGAAGAGAGTTGAGAAGGCAAGCGTCCGGTCCGGCATCCTGGTGCGGATCCCATCGAGGAGAGCGGGGATGCGCGGGCTGTACTCCTCGGAGAGCCCAAGATAGCCCATGAAGCAGACCGCCGCGGCATAGTCCCCCTGTTTGATGATGACGTCGAGGCACTTCTCGAGGAGGTCGAGGTCGTTGATGACCTGCGCCGTCACGTCCACCGGGTTCGCGGCCCCTGCGAAGGGGATGATCCGGCGAATTTCCGCCTGCGCCGACTCGGACATCGGCGCGACGTCGAGCCCGCGCTCCGCTGCGGCGTCAGCGAGCAGGACCCCAACGCCACCGGAAATCGATGCGATCGCAATTTTTCCGTTCGCCGGCCGCACCCCACGCGAGGCCGCGTAGCCGATATCGAAAAGCTCGCCGACCGAGCGCGCGCGGTATACGCCGTGTTGGCGAAGCACCGCATCGAACACATGGTCCGCGCCGGCCAGCGACGCGGTGTGCGAACTGACGGCGGCGACGCCCGCCTCGGTCGCGCCGACCTTGACGCCGGCGACCGGCTTGCCCCGGGCGTGGGCGAGGGCCAACGCTTCGGCGAACCGCGAGCCGTCCTCGCAGCCTTCCATGTAGAAGAGGATCACGTCGGTGCCGGGGTCCTCGGCGAGGAAGGCGATCCCGTCCGCGACGTCGACGTCGACGGCGTTGCCGGTGGTGATCCAATGGCTGAACGCGACGCCACGGTCCCGGCCGACGCGATAGCCGAAGTTCGCGAAAGCTCCGCTCTGGCTGATCATCCCGACATTGCCGGGCTGCGCCTGCCCCTCGCCGAGAAGCGGCGCGAAGGTGACCCAGGCGCCGTTCGAGAAATTGGCGAAGCCGGAGCAGTTCGGCCCCAGCATTCGGATTCCCGCCTCGCGGCCGATAGCGGCGAGCAACTCCTGCTCTGCGGCGCCCTCCGCGCCGATCTCGGCGAAGCCGGCGGAGAAGATGATCGCGGCCCGCGCGCCCGCCTCTGCCGCCTCGAGAAGCGCGCCCCGCACCTCACGCGCCGGCACGGCGATGACGACGAGATCGAGGGCGCCCGGAATCTCGGCGATCCGCGAATGGGCCGGAAGGCCTTGCACCGTCTCCCGCGCCGGATTGACGGGATGGATCCCGCCGGCGAACCCCGACTGCTTCAGGTACCGGATCGGCAGGCCGCCGATCTTCGCCGGGTTGTCGGAGGCGCCGACGATGGCGACGGAGGCAGGCCGGAACAGCGGCGTAAGCGATGCAAGGTCGAGCCCGGCGCGAGTCGCCCGGCGGGGGAGCGGGGCGCCGGAACCGGCGCCCTGACCGTCAGCCATTTTTCGCCTCCGGCGGGATCAGCGCCTCGGGCACATCGAGGCCGATCTCGCGGAAATAGCGATAGGCCCCGGCGTGCAGCGGCATGTTCATCGAATCGAACACTGTCTCCGGCCGGATCTGCTTCAGCCATTCCGCGTTGTCGTGAAACTCTGCGAGATTCTCGAAGAGCGCCTTCGTCATCCGATAGACGACGTCCTCGTCGACACCGACATGGGTAGCGAGGCCGGCCTGCGAGCCGATTGTGATCACCGGCGCCTCGTTGACACTGTGAGGCGCGTAGACCTCCGGCGCGATCCGCTCGACCGTGCGGCCCGGCGGGGTCAGCGCCTCGAGCACCGACGGCTTCTCGAGGTCGCCCTCCGGGATTCCGAGCAGGCGGATCTGGCGGGAGGCGGCGAATTGCTGGATCTCGGGGCTCGGGATCGAAGTCAGGCCCATGTAGACGTCGATCTGCCCGTCCTGAAACGCCTGCTGCGCCGAGGTCCAGTCGAGCTTTGCCTCCTCGAAGTCGGTGTCGGGCTCATAGCCCGTAACGCCCTTCACCACTTGGGCTGTCACTACACGCGCAGCGCCCTTCGGCGGGCCGAGGAAGACGCGTTTTCCCTTGATGTCCGCCAGAGTATTGATGCCGGAATCGGCGTAGGCGATCATGTGGTAGGCGCCGATCGGATAGTTGATGATCCCACGCAGCTTCGCGAAGAGATCGGGCGCCTCGGGCGCGTTGGCGAACATCGCCGTCCCTTCGCGCATGAACTCGTTCACCGCCATTGAGGCGAGGAAGAGATCCACCTGGCCCTTGCCGGCGTCGATCGCCATGCGAACCGCCGACTTCCCGGACGAGACCTGGATTTCGACGGGAAGATGCTTCTGGATGACGTTGGTGTAGGCGACCGCGAAGACATAGGCGGACGTGCCGGGAGCGAGGGTGTCCATCTTCAGATGGACGGTGTCTTCCGCCGCGACGGATCGCGCGCCGCTGAAGAGGGCGAGTGCGGTCAGCGTGGCGGCAAGGGCCGGCGCGCATCTGGTCGTACGTCTCAAGGCGTTCCTCCGTTTCATTTGGTCCCGCCGGCTCTCGCGGCCGGTTCGCGGGGTGGGGTCAGGGCGCCGTCCGGCGCCCGTTCGCGGCGGAAGAGACCGTCGCGGACTGCGAGTGCGATTCCGATCGCGAGCCCGGCGAGCGCAAGAAGTCCCGGCC
>CALFYQ010000259.1 GCA_937952085.1 uncultured Paracoccaceae bacterium
AAAGCCGGAAAAATCGTCCGCGAGGAATTCTATTATTCGATGTGACCGGCCGGCCCCTCCCGCGCGCCTGCGGGAGGGGCCGCGCCCTCACGCGGCGACCGGCTCCGACGCCGCGCCTACGCGGTGGCGCGAGGGCTGGAACACGATCTCGCCCACGGTGAAGCAGGCGTAGTCGCAGGTCAGCTCCTCACCCGGCGCGATGTCGCGAAGCGCGACGCCGAAGTTCGGGTCGCGGAAATCGGTGTTGGGCGCGTCGGAATGGTTCATGAAACGGCCCTCGTCCGCGTCGAGGACGAGAAAGCCGGGATAGTCCGGATGGTCGTAGGTGTAACGGTCGATGAAGACCTGCACGTGCTCGGGCGCCGCGGCGACGTCGCCGATCGGGATCAGCCGGTCGAAACGCGGATCGAAACGCCAGATCACCTGCCCTTTGGTGATCGGCTCATGCGAATGAACGCCCAGCCCCTCGATCGAGGAGGGCGCCAGATAACAGCGCACTGTCATCATCTTGGCGTAACCTGAAACGGTCGCCGGGCCGCCCTCCGGACGTGGATCAACAGGCTGGGCTCTCCGGCCCTCCGGCCTGACGCTGGGCGGCGCGCGCAGGGCCGAATATGGCCTCTGCGCGCGGCTTTGCAATGTCAGATTTCGAGGGCCCCCGCGGGGCTTATCCGCCGCGCGCCGCCCATCCGAGGCCGGAGCGGCGCGGGGATGGCGATTCCGCCGTCCGCCTCCTGGAAATTCTCCATCACGGCGATCAGCGTCCGGCCCACGGCGAGGCCCGAGCCGTTCAGCGTGTGGACGAATTCGGGCTTCGCCTCCGGCTCCGGGCGGTAGCGGGCGTTCATCCGCCGGGCCTGGAAGTCGCCGCAGTTCGAGCAGGACGAGATCTCGCGATAGCGGTCCTGCCCGGGCAGCCAGACCTCGATGTCATAGGTCTTGCGCGCGCCGAAGCCCATGTCGCCGGCGCAGAGGACGACGGTCCGATAGGCGAGGCCGAGCGCCTCCAGCACCGCCTCGGCGCAGCCCCGCATCCGCTCAAGCTCCGCCTCGCCCTCTTCCGGGCGGGTGATCGAGACCATCTCCACTTTCTCGAACTGATGCTGGCGGAGCATGCCGCGCACGTCCTTCCCCGCGCTCCCCGCCTCGGAGCGGAAGCACTGGGTGTGCGCGACATGGCGGCGGGGCAGCGACGCGCCCTCGACGATGGCGCCGGCGACGAGGTTGGTGAGCGTGACCTCGGCGGTCGGGATCAGCCACCATCCGCTTTCGGTGCGATAGCTGTCCTCGGCGAATTTCGGCAGCTGGCCGGTGCCCTTCATCGCCTCGTCCCGGACGAGGACCGGCGTCCAGGTCTCCGAGAGCCCGTGCGTCTCGACATGAAGGTCGATCATGAACTGGGCGAGGGCGCGGTGGAGCCGGGCGAGCGCGCCCGAAAGCACCACGAAGCGGGCGCCCGAAAGCTTCGCCGCCGCCTCGAAATCCATCGCGCCCATCGCCTCGCCGAGCTCGAAATGCTCCTTCGGCGCGAAGGCGAGGGCGGGCGGCGTTCCCCAGCGGCGGACCTCGACGTTGTCGTTCTCGTCCTTGCCGTCCGGCACGTCGGCGAAGGGAAGGTTCGGGATGCCGGCGAGCGCCTCTTGCAGCGCCGCGGCCTCCGCCGCCGCCTCGGCTTCGAGCCGGGCGATCTCCTCCTTGCCGGAGGCGACAAGGGCGCGGAGCCGCTCGAACTCTGCCTCGTCGCCCCGCGCCTTGGCGGCGCCGACTTGCTTCGAGGCGGCGTTCCGCTCGGCCAGCAGCGTCTCGGCGGCGGCGATCGCCTCGCGGCGCGCGGCGTCGCGGGCGAGCAGCTCCGGCGAGGCGGCCGGGAGCCCCCGCCGGGCGAGCGCGGCGTCGAAGGCCGCCG
>CALFYQ010000260.1 GCA_937952085.1 uncultured Paracoccaceae bacterium
CTTCTCCTCATCATGACGGTCGGCTGGGGCGGCCCGTTCGTTATGCTGATCAGCCAGGGGATGCGGCATGTGGAGGCGTCGCTCTTCGGCCCGCTGGTGCCCGGCCTCCTGCCGATGGTCGTGGTGTTCTGGACGGCGCTGGTCGAGGGCGTGCGGCCGACGCGCGGCCGCATCGTCGGCCTCGTCTTCATCGGCCTCTCGGTGGCGATGATCCTCGTTCCCGCCCTCGTCACCACCGATTCGGAGGTGCTGAGGGGCGCGCCCTGGCTCCTGACCGCCTGCTGCGGCTGGTCCGCCTTCACCATCGCCTTCCGCCAGACGCGGCTTTCGGGCGTCGAGGCGGCGGCCTATGTCTGCCTCTATTCGACGCCCTTCGTCTGCGCGGCGGCCTTCATCGTCGGCTCGGAACTGCCGGAATTCCCGGCCTCCGAGGTGGTCTATCAGGTGGTGGTGCAGGGGGTGCTTTCCGGCACCGTCTCGGTCGCCTGCTATGGCTACGGGGTGCGCTCGCTCGGCCTCGCCCGCGCTTCCGCCTTCACCTCGCTGGTGCCGGTCGGCGCGGCGATCGGCGGCTGGGCCTGGCTCGGAGAGGCGCCGGGCGCGGCGGGCTGGGCCGCGGCGGTCGCCGCCTGCATCGGCGTCCTTCTCGTCAACCGCTACGCGCGCTGAGCGCCCGGCCGGCGGCGCGCGCCGCCTCAAGGAAGATCGAAACGTCTTCAATCTCCGTGCGATGATTGGTGATGTTCACGCGGAGCGCGAGCTTTCCGCCGATCATCGTGGTCGAAGGCGCGGCGCGGCCGCTCTCCTGAACTTCCATGGCGATCTCGCGGTTCAGGTCGTTGAGATCGACCGAATAACCTGGCGGCGCATAGCGCAGGCAGACGATGTTGAGCGGGGCGGGGGCGAGCCGCTCGAAATCCGGGTCGGCGTCCACCAGCGCGGCGAGATGCGCCGCCTGCGCCACGTTCGCCTCGATCCCATCGGCGATCCGCCGGAGCCCGTGCTCCTTCAGCGCGAACCAGACCTTGAGCGCGCGGAACCCGCGCGAAAGCTCGACGCCGAGATCGGTCGGCCAGGGCTTTCCGGCGCCGAGGCCGCGGGGGAGGCCCGTCAGGTAATCCGCGCCCTGCGCGAAGGCGGCGAAAAGCGCCTCCCGGTCCCGCAGGATCACCGCGCCGGCGTCGTAGTTCACATGCGCCCATTTGTGGAAATCGAAGGCGATGCTGTCGGCCCGCTCCATCCCGGACAGCCGCGGCGCGAGCCTTGGCGAAAGCGCGGCCAGCGCGCCGAAGGCGCCGTCGACATGGAGCCAGAGCCCCTCCGCCGCGGCGAGATCGGCCAGCGCCGACAGATCGTCCGTCGCGCCGGTGTTCACCGTCGCCGCGGCGCCGACGAGGAGGAAGGGACGGAGCCCCGCCGCCCGGTCCGCCGCGATCATGGCGGGGAGCCGGCCCGCCTCCATCCGGAAATCCGGCCCGACCGGCACGAGCCGCAGCGCCTCCGAGCCGAGGCCGATCTGGTCGAAGGCCCGCGCCACGCAGGAATGCGATTCGGCCGAGGCGTAGCCGACGAGCCCCGCCGGCGCGCCCTTCGCCCGCGCCCCCGGCGCGGCCCGCTCCCGCGCCGCGAGGAAGGCCAGCACCGTCCCCATCGAGGTGCCGGAAAGCACGAGCCCGCCGGCGCCCTCGGGCATCCCGAAGGCCGCGCGCATCCACTCGATTACCTGCCGCTCGACGAGGATCGCGGCGTGGTCCCGCCCGCCGCAATTGGCGTTCATCGCCGCCTCGACCATGCCGGCGAGAAGGCCGCCCGGCGTTCCCGCGCCATGCACCCAGCCGAAGAAGCGGGGATGCGTGGCGCCGGTCGGCCAGGGGAGAATGCGCGCCAGCATCTCCTCCGCCGCCGCCTCCGCGCCCGCGCCCTCCCACGGGACGGGGCCGGAAAGCGCCGCGCGCGCCGCCTCCGGCATCGACCGCCAGACCGGGCCTTCGGTCGCGCCCTCCATCCGGTCGAGCGCGGCGTCGAGCACGCGGTGGGCGAGGGCGCGGAAGGCCGGCCAGTCCTCCGGGTCGAGGCTCATTCCGGGTCGGGCAGGGCGGCGACGTGCCAGTGGAGCAGCGTCTCGATGGAATAGACCGGCAGGCCTGTCGCCGCCCGCACCGCGCGCTTGTAGGGCGGCATGTTGGTGCATTCGAAGAGGAGCGCGCCAAGCTCGGGATGGTCGGCCACGAACCCTGTCGCCGCCGCCACCATGTCGGCCTCGGCGCGCGCGACGTCGAGCCGCTCCTCGTTCCCGAGGATCACCCTCTGGAACTCGCACCCCTCGGCGACGCCGCGCACCGGCGTTCCCTCAGGCACGCCGGCCGCCGAAAGGTGCGCCGGCGTCATCGTCTCCGCCGAGATGGTGAGGATGCCAACTTTCCGCCCCGGCGGCAGCGCCGCCTGGATCGCGGCGGCCTGCATCAGCGAGGAGGTCGCGACCGGAACCTCCAGCGCCGCCGCCAGCTGCGCCTGGAAGAGCGAGAGGAACCCGCAATTGGTGGTGATGAAACGGCAGCCCTCGGCCACCAGCTCCCGCCCCGCCTCGATGAAATGCGGCAGCGTCCCCGCCGCGCCCCGGCGCACCACGAGATCGGGCGAGGCGCCCTTCACCACGCGGTAGCGCACCGGGAAGGGCCAGGTGCGGGCGTTGCCCATGTCCCCTGGAATCCGCGGGAAGCGCGCCTCCAGCATCAGGATTCCGACCTCGACGCCGTAGACCGCCCGGCCGCCCGTCGCGATCATGTTCCGCTCCCCGTTGACGCCGCTCGACTTTCCACGGACGGTTGCTGCGGCGCAACCGCGTCGGAGTTTCTGGGAGAGAGGGGAATGGACGGAGCGTCGGGGCCGGGCGTCGGTCATGTGGCCGTGATCGGCGCGGGAATCGTCGGGGTCTCGACGGCGATCTGGCTGCAGCGCGCGGGCGTCCGCGTGACGCTGATCGACCGCGAGGGGCCGGCCTCCGGCACGTCCTACGGCAACGCCGGCATCCTCGCCGCAATCTCCGTGGTGCCGGTCACGGTGCCGGGCCTTCTCGGCAAGGCGCCGGGGATGCTGCTGAACCCGGAAAAGCCGCTTTTCCTGCGCTGGTCCTACCTGCCGAAGCTGGCCCCGTTCCTCCGCCGCTACCTCGCCCATGCCAACGACCGGGCGGTGGAGAAGATCTCCTTCGGCCTCGCCGAGCTGCTAGGCGACTCGGCCGATCAGCATGTCGCGCTGTCGGCCGGCACCGGGGCGGAACGACACGTGCAGACCGGCGACTATGTCTTCGTCTATTCCTCCCGCGCGGCCTATGAGGCGGAACGCTACGGCTGGTCGCTCCGCAAGCGCCGCGGCTACGAGTGGGAGGAGCTGGAGGGCGAGGCGCTGGCCGCCTTTGACCCGGCCCTCGTCGGCCGCTTCGGCTTCGCCGTGCGCTGCCCGGGCCACGGCGCAGTCACCGACCCCGGCGCCTATGTGAAGGCGCTCTGGGCGCATTTCGAAGGGCAGGGGGGCGAGACCCGGATCGCCTCGATCAGCGACTTCGCGCTGGAGAACGGCCGCGCCGTCCGCGCCCTGACCGACAAGGGGCCGGTCGAGGCGGACCAGTTCGTGCTCGCCACCGGCGCCTGGTCCGGCCCGCTGGCGAAGAAGCTGGGCGTGACGATGCCGCTCGAGAGCGAGCGGGGCTATCACATCGAATTCTACGACCCTTCCGTCGCCTTCCGCGCGCCGACCATGGTCGCCGAGGCGAAGTTCGGCCTCACCTCGATGGAAGGCCGGCTTCGCGCCGCCGGCATCGTCGAGTTCGGCGGGCTCGACGCGCCGCCCTCCGAGGCGCCCTTCAAGCTGATCGAGCGGCGCGTCCGCGAGGCGCTGCCGGACCTCAAATACTCCCGCACCGAACGCTGGATGGGCCACCGCCCGGCCACCGCCGACAGCCTGCCGGTGATCGGCCGGGCGCCGAAGGCCTCGAACGTCTGGTTCGGCTACGGCCACCAGCATGTCGGCCTCACCGGCGGGCCGAAGACCGGGCGCTGGCTCTCCCAGATGATCCGGGGCGAGCGGCCGAATGTGGATCTCACCCCTTTCGCGCCGGACCGTCCGGCCGTTATGCAAGCCTGAACAACGACAGAGGAGGTCGAAACCATGAAGCGCTGGAGCCTGATCGCGGCTGCCGCCGTCTCTCTCGCCGCGGGCGCCGCGGCGGCGGAGAACTGGGACATGCCGATGGCCTATCCGGAAGGCAACTTCCACTCCCAGAACGCCAAGATGTTCGCCGAGAAGGTCGGCGCCTGCACCGGCGGCGCGCTCACCATCACCACGCATCCGGGCGGCTCGCTGTTCGGCGGCGCCGACATCAAGCGCGCGGTGCAGACCGGCCAGGCGCCGATCGGCGAGCGGCTGATCTCCGCCCACCAGAACGAGAACCCGCTCTTCGGCATCGACTCGATCCCGTTCCTCGCCACCTCCTACGCGGACTCCGACAAGCTCTGGGACGCGGCGAAGGGCCCGCTGTCCGAGGCGCTGGCGGAGCAGAACCTCGTTCTCCTCTATTCCGTGCCGTGGCCGCCGCAGGGCTTCTACTTCAAGAAGGACGTGAACTCGGCCGCCGACATGGCCGGCACCAAGTTCCGCGCCTATAACGCCGCCACCGCGAAGCTCGCCGAGCTGACCGGCATGGTGCCGGTGCAGGTCGAGGCGGCTGAGCTGACCCAGGCGCTCGCCACCGGCGTCGCCGAGGCGTTCATCTCTTCGGGCTCGACGGGCTACGACTCGAAGGTCTGGGAGCATCTCGACCATTTCTATGACACCCAGGCATGGCTGCCGCGGAACCTCGTCTTCGCCAACAAGGACGCGTTCGACGGGCTCGACGCCAAGGCGAAGGACTGCCTCACCTCCGCCGCCGCCGAGGCGCAGGCAGCCGGCACCGCGAAGTCCGAGGAGCTGACCGGCTGGTATCTCGAGCAGCTGAAGGCGAACGGCATGCAGGTGCTGCCGCCGTCGGACAAGCTGAAGGCGGATCTCGCCAAGGTCGGCGAGACGATGGCGGACGAATGGGCCGCCGCGGCCGGCGACGCCGGCGCCAAGGCGCTCGCGGCCTACAAGGGCAAGTGAGCCTGACGTGAAGGGGCAGGGGGCGCGCGCCGCCCCCTGCCGCCCCCTCCGCGCGGAGGGGGCGTCCGCCTTCGCCCGAAGGCGCCGCCGGGGGGCGGCCGGGGCGGGGGTTCCGACAGGGAGACCGTCATGGCGAAAGCCCTGAGGCGCGGGCTCGACGCGCTTTACCTCGCGGGCGGGGTGATCGGCGCGGGGTTCCTCGTCCTGATCCTTCTGACCATCGTCGCGCAGATGGCGGCGCGCTGGGCCGGGCTGATCTTCCCCGGCGGCGCGAACTACGCCGGCTATTTCATGGCGGCGGCGACCTCCTTCGCGCTGGCCCATGCGCTGAACCGGGGCGCGCATATCCGCGTCTCGCTCGTTCTCGAAAAACTCGGCCGCTGGCGGAAGGCGGGGGAGATCGTCTCCCACCTCGCCGCCGCCGTGGTCGCCACCTTCTTCGCGCGCTACGCGATCAAGGCGGTCTACTGGTCCTGGAAGCTGAAGGACGTGAGCCAGGGCCAGGACGCGACGCCGCTCTGGATCCCGCAGGTCGCGCTCGCCGCGGGCGCCTGCCTCCTCGCCATCGCGCTCTGGGATCATGTCGTGCGGCTTCTCTTCACCCGGCACATGGGCGTGGCGGCGCCGGAAGGGGCGGGGGGCCACTGATGGAGCAGCTCGCCTTCACCGCGGTCTTCCTCTTCGTCCTCTTCCTTCTCCTCGGCGGCGGGGTCTGGATCGGGCTGGCGCTGATGGGCGTCGCCTGGCTCGGCATGGAGATGTTCACGTCCCGGCCCGCCGGCGACGCGATGGCGACGGTGGTCTGGACCTCCGCCTCGTCCTGGACGCTGACGGCGCTGCCGCTCTTCATCTGGATGGGGGAGATCCTCTATCGGACCCGGCTTTCGGAAGACATGTTCCGCGGTCTCGCGCCCTGGATGGGCCGGCTGCCCGGCGGCCTCCTTCACGTCAACGTCGTCGGCTGCACGATTTTCGCCGCCGTTTCAGGATCTTCCGCGGCGACGCTCACCACGGTGGGCAAGATGTCGATCCCGGAGCTGAAGGCCCGCGGCTATCCGGATTACATGAGCTACGGCACGCTCGCCGGCGCCGCGACGCTCGGCCTGATGATCCCGCCCTCGCTGACGCTGATCGTCTATGGCGTCACCATTAACGAATCCATCACACAGCTCTTCATGGCGGGGGTGCTGCCGGGCCTCGTCCTCGCCGCGATGTTCATGAGTTACATCGTCGGCTGGCACTATCTTCGCCCCGCAATGCGGCCGAAGGCGGAGCCGGCGACGAGCCTTCGGGAGCGGATCGCGGCGGCGCGCTTCCTCGTGCCGGTGATCCTTCTCGTCCTGCTTGTCATCGGCTCGATGTATCTCGGCCTCGCGACGGCGACGGAGGCGGCGGCCTTCGGCGTGATCGGCGCGCTGGCGCTCGCCGCCGCGCAGGGCTCGCTGACGCGGGAGAGCTTCTTTTCCTCGCTGATGGGGGCGACGCGCACCTCGGCGATGATCGCGCTGATCCTGGAAGGGGCCTCGTTCCTCTCGCTCGCCATGGGCTTCACCGGGCTGCCGCGGAACCTCGCCGGCTGGATCGGCTCGCTCGAATTGTCGCCGCTGACGCTCATCGTCGCGCTGACGATCTTCTACATTGTCATCGGCATGTTCCTCGACGGCATCTCGTCCGTGGTGCTGAC
>CALFYQ010000261.1 GCA_937952085.1 uncultured Paracoccaceae bacterium
CGACGCGCCAATTTCGGCGTGCGTGCGGGGGCGCAATGCGGAGCGGGATCGGGGCGCGGCGGCTGGCGGCGGGCGCGAGCCTGGCATGCCTCATATTGGGGTTGCCCGCGAAGGCTGCGGAACTGGAGGCGGTGAACCCGCCCGAATTGCGAAGGTCTCCGTTCTATTCCCATGCCGTCGTCGCGCCGGGCGGTGCCCGCACCGTCTACGTCGCCGGGCAGATCGGCTTCGACGGCGCGGGGCGGCTTGCGCCCGACTATGAGGGGCAGGTGCGGCAGGCCTTCGCCAACCTTGCCGCCGTGCTCGCCGCGGCAGGAGCGCGGCCTGAGCACGTCGCGAAGATCACCGTGCTGATCGTGGACCATGACGAGACGAAACTCGGGCCGCTGGCGGACGCGTCGAAGGCGCTCTTCGGCGATCATCTGCCGGCGAGCACGCTCATTCCGGTTCCGCGGCTCGCGCTCGATGGGCTGCTCTTCGAGATCGCCGCGATCGCCGCGATCCCGGACTAGCGGTCTCAGGCGATGATATCGGGGGTCAGCCGGTCTTCGACCCGCGCGATCTCGTCGCGCAGCGCCAGTTTTTCCTTCTTCAGGCGGCGCAGATTGAGCGAGTTCCGCCCCATCATCGTGCCTTCCAGCGTGGCGATCGCCTCGTCGAGGCTGCGATGCCGCTGCCGAAGCTCACCGAGCTTCAGGCGCAGCACCTCCTCCTCGTCCATCAGGTTCGGCGGCGTCATGTCCTTCATGGGTGTCTGCGCGACCTCTCCGGGCCTTTCGCCGCGGTTGTCCCGAACCCGCGGCGCGACTAGATAGCCCGCCATGTTGAACGCGCTCGGCGACGGATTCGCAAGCCTCTTGAAGCCGCCGCCCGTGGTGAGCGTGCTGCGCCTCAATGGCGCCATCGGCGCGGCCGGGTTCGGCCGGGGCCTGACGGACGAGGCGCTGGCTCCTCTGGTGGAGCGCGCTTTCGGCGCGAAACGGCTCGCCGCCGTCGCGCTTTCGATCAACTCGCCGGGCGGCTCGCCGACGCAGAGCGCGCTGATCGCCGCCCGGATCCGCCGCAAGGCGGAGGAGAAGAAGGTCCCCGTCTACGCCTTCTGCGAGGATGTGGCGGCCTCTGGTGGCTATTGGCTCGCGACGGCGGGGGACGAGATCTTCGCCGACGACAACTCGATCCTCGGCTCGATCGGCGTGATCTACGCCGGCTTCGGGTTTCACGCCCTGCTCGAACGGCAGGGGGTGGAGCGGCGGGTCCACACCGCCGGCCGGTCGAAATCCATGCTCGATCCGTTCAGGCCCGAGAAGGAGGAGGACGTGGCGCGCATCCTCCGTCTCCAGGGAATCATCCATGACAACTTCATCGCCCAGGTGAAGGGCCGCCGCGGCGCCAAACTCGCCGAGGGCGCGGACCTTTTCACCGGCGAGATCTGGGTCGGCCGCGAGGCGATCGATCTCGGCCTGATCGACGGGATCGGGCATCTCGTCCCGACCATGAAGGCCCGGTTCGGCGACAAGACGCGCTTCAACGTGGTGACGCCGAAGCGGAGCCTCTTCCGCCGGCTCGGCGGCGCGAGCGTCGAGGATGCGGTCGGCGCGGCGGGCGCGATGCTGGAGGAGCGGGCGCTCTTCGCCCGCTACGGGCTCTGAGCATCCTCACCAAGCTGGCGATCTTTCTCGGCGTCGTCGCCGGGGTCTTCATCGTCGCGCGCCTCGGCGCCGCCTCCGCCGCGAAGGCGGCGAAACGGCAGGAGCCGAAGCGGCGGCGAAAGGTGGCCGCGGCGCCGCGGACCGAGGATCTGCTCGAATGCCCGCGCTGCGGCGCATGGCGGGCGGAGAACGAGCCCTGCGATTGCGCCGCGAAGGCGTGACGCCCGCCGCGCGCGCTCTATCTTCTCACCGGAGCGACAGGGGGAATCCATGGAGCCCGGCGCGGCGCTGGTGACGGGGGGCGCGAAACGGCTCGGCCGCGCGATGGCGCGGGCGCTGGCCGAGGACGGCTGGGATGTCGCCGTCTCCTATCTCGGCTCCGAGGCGGAGGCCGAGGCCGAGGCGGCGGAGTTCCGCGCGCTCGGCCGCAAGGCGGCGGCGCTCGGAGCCGACCTGACGCGGGAGGCGGAGACCGACGCGCTCCTCCCCGCCGCGGCGGCGGCGCTCGGCCGGCCGCTGACGCTTCTCGTCAACAACGCCTCGATCTTCGAATACGACGATTTCGACAGCGCGACGCGCACGAGTTGGGACCGCGCGGTGGAAAGCAACCTCCGCGCCGCGGTGCGGCTGACGCAGCTTTTCGCGGCGCAGGCGCCGAAAGGGCTCAGGGACGCGGCGGGCGAGCCCGTCGCCGGCGCCGTCGTCGTCAACATGATCGACCAGCGGGTGCTGAAGCCGACGCCCAAGTTCCTCTCCTACGGCGTCGCCAAGGCCGGGCTCTGGGCCTTCACCCGGATGGCGGCGCAGGGCCTCGCGCCGGACGTGCGGGTACTGGGGATCGGGCCGGGCCCGACGCTCCGCGGCGCCCGGCAGTCCGAGGCGCATTTCGCCGGGCAGCGGGCCGCGGTGCCGCTCGGCCGCGGGTCGGACCCGTCGGAGGTGGTCGCGGCGCTGCGGTTCATCCTCGCGGTCCCGTCCCTCACCGGGCAGATGATCGCGCTCGACGGCGGCCAGCATCTCGCCTGGATGACGCCCGATGTCCTTGGCGTCGAGTGACTTGCCCGGCGCTCCTGAAGCGGGCCCCGAAGGGTGTTTCGGGCTGGACTCGGCCCGGCTTTTCCACCTTGGCGACGCAGGGCCACGATTCGTCCCAAATGCCCTTGCGGCGCCGTTCCCGAAAAATCCGCATCGCTGAAGATTGAGCGAAATCAAAAGGTTGCGGACGGCGCCAAAAATTTGGGCAAGATTGGGAGGCCGTTACGATTCCTTCATAAATTCGTTTCGCCGCAAATTCGCCTACAGAGTTATCCACAGATTCCGTGGACAGGAATCCGGTTGATCGGGGGGGGGAATTGGGGCAGCCGGCGCGGCCGGGGGATTCGCCAATAGCGGGCGCGCCAAGCGCGGCTGCGACCTTGACGATGCGGAGCCGGCGCCGCCAGAAGACGCCATGAGCGACAGGTCCGATCCCGAGCGCGCGCCGGCCGCCTTCGAGGAGGAAGCGGGCGGCGCCGCGCGGGGCGCCGAGGCGATCCGCGCCTATCTCCCCCGCCTCCCGGCGAAGCCCGGCGTCTACCGGATGCTAGGCGAGAAGGGCGAGGTGCTCTATGTCGGCAAGGCCCGCTCGCTGAAGGCGCGGGTGACGAGCTATGCGCGCCCCTTCGGACACTCGCCGCGGATCCAGCGGATGATCTCCGCCACCCGTTCGATGATGTTCGTGACGGTGCCGACCGAGACCGAGGCGCTCCTCCTCGAAGCGAACCTCATCAAGCAGCTGAAACCGCGCTACAACGTCATCCTGCGGGACGACAAGAGCTTCCCGCACATCCTCGTCGCGCAGGACCACGCCTTCCCGGCGATCCTTAAGCATCGTGGCGCGCGGGTGAGGAAGGGCCGCTATTTCGGCCCCTTCGCCTCGGCCGGCGCGGTGAACCGGACGCTGAACCAGCTGCAGAAGGCGTTCCTTCTCCGCACCTGCTCCGACAGCGTGTTCGAGAGCCGGACGCGGCCCTGCCTGCTCCACCAGATCAAGCGCTGCTCGGCCCCCTGCACCGGGCTGATCGACGAGGCGGGCTACGGCGCGCTGGTGGACGACGCGACGCGGTTTCTCGAAGGCCGCTCCACCAAGGTGCAGGAGGAGCTTGCCGGGAAGATGCGGGAGGCCTCCGCCGCGATGGAGTTCGAGCTCGCCGCCGTCTTCCGAGACCGGATCGCCGCGCTGACCCGGGTGCAGCAGAACCAGGGGATCAATCCCGAGACGGTGGAGGAGGCCGATGTGGTGGCCGTCCACGCCGAAGGCGGGCAGGCCTGCGTGCAGGTCTTCTTCTTCCGTTCGCACCAGAACTGGGGCAACCGCGCCTATTTCCCGCGCGCCGGCGCGCATGTCTCGGAGGAGGAGATCCTCGCCGCCTTCCTCGCGCAGTTTTACGGCGGCAAGACCCCGGCGCGGATGGTGCTGACGAGCCATGAGCCGGAGGACGCCGACCTGATCGCCGAGGCGCTTTCGATCGCCGCCGGGCGCAAGGTGGCGCTGGCGACTCCGCAGCGGGGCGAGAAGCGGGTGCTGGTCGACCACGCCCTGCAGAACGCGCGCGAGGCGCTGGCGCGGCGGATGGCGGAGGGGGCGGCGCAGTCGAAGCTCCTCGCCGGGCTGGCGGAGGCCTTCGCGCTCGACGCGCCGCCGAAGCGGATCGAGGTCTACGACAACTCCCACATCCAGGGGACCGACGCGGTCGGCGCGATGATCGTCGCCGGCCCCGAGGGGTTCGAGAAGAAGCACTACCGGAAGTTCAACATCCGCTCGACCGAACTCGTCCCCGGCGACGATTTCGGCATGATGAAGGAGGTTTTGACGCGCCGCTTCGCCCGCCTCCTGAAAGAGGACCCGGACCGGGAGAAGGGCGACTGGCCGGACCTTCTCCTGATCGACGGCGGCGCCGGGCAGATCTCCGCCGCCGCCGAGGTGCTGGCCGAGCTTGGCGCGGAGGACGTGCCGCTGGTCGGCGTCGCCAAGGGCTTCGACCGGGACGCCGGCAAGGAAGAGTTCCACCGCCCCGGTGAGCGGCCCTTCGCGCTCCCGTATCGGAGCCCCGTCCTCTATTTCGTGCAGCGGCTCCGCGACGAAGCGCACCGCTTCGCCATCGGCGCGCACCGCGCGAAACGGGCGCAGGCGATCGGGCGCACGCCGCTCGACGAGGCGCCGGGCGTCGGCCCGGCCCGGAAGCGTGCGCTCCTGGCCCATTTCGGCTCGGCGAAGGCAGTGGCGCGGGCCGGGGTGGAGGATCTGATGAAGGTCGAGGGCATCTCGAAGAAGATGGCCGAGACGCTCCACGCCTTCCTAAACGGAGACGGCTGAGTCAGGCCCCGGCCAGCAGCCGCCCCTTGCCCTCCGCCGTCGCCGGCAGCCCGGCGAGCCGCATCGCCGCCCAGGCCCCCGCCACCGCCGACGAGACGACCGGCAGGCCGGTCTCCGCCTCCAGCGGCGCGGTGACGGCGAGGGTGCGAAGGCCGCCGCAGGAGAGGAACAGCGCGTCCGCCTCCGGCGCCGCCGCGGCGCGGCCGAGCGCGATCAGCCGGTCCTCCGTCACCCGGAAGATCTCCTCCACCGCCTCGATGTTCAGCGCCTCGAGCCGCACCACCTCGAAGCCCTCGGATTCGAGGAACGTGCGAAGCGGGCCGTTCACCCGCGGGCCGTAGGCCGCGCCCACCGCCACTTTCCGCGCCCCGAGCGCGTGGAGCGCGTCGGCGATGGCGACGCTCATCGTCGTGGCGGGAAGGCCGGTCGCGGCCTTCAGCTGCGCCACCAGCGCCCGGTTCCATTCCGCCCCGCGATAGAAGCTGAGCGAGGTGCCCATCAGCGCGATGGCCGTCGCGCCCCGTTCGGCGAGCCGGAGCGCCGCCGCCTCGATCTTGCCAGAGACCGCATCGTAGCCCTCCGGCGAGAGCCGTTCGAGCCCGAGCCCCTCGGCGATGAATCGCGTCTCCGGCCAGAGCGACGGCGCCTCGGGGGGAACCTCGGTCCCCGCCGGGGGGACGATCATGCCGATGACGGGGCCCATGCTTCCCTCCTTGCGCAGCCTGCTCATGCCGCTAGCGTGCGCGCGAAGCAACCGGGAGGGAAGCATGGAGCGGCCGCTCAGATCGCGCGTCATCACCGAGGGGATCGACCGCACCCCGCACCGCGCCTTCATGCGCGGCATGGGGCTCGACGACGATTCCATCTCCCGCCCCTTCGTCGGCGTGGTGACGACGGAGGGCGAGACCTCCCCCTGCAACATGGGCCTCGCGGCGCAGGCCGAGCACGCCTATGCGGGCGTCGAGGAAGGCGGCGGCACGCCCCGGAAGTTCACCACCATCTCGGTCTCCGACGCGCTCTCGATGAACCATCAGGGCATGAAATGCTCGCTGGTCAGCCGCGAGGTGATCGCCGATTCGGTGGAGCTGGTGATCCGCGCCCATTGCTTCGACGGCCTCGTCGCCTACGGGGCCTGCGACAAGAACCTCCCCGCCATGCTGATGGCGATGACCCGGCTCGACGTGCCCTCCGTCTTCCTCCACGGCGGCGCGACGCTCGCCTCCGAGTTCGACGGCAAGAGCTTTTCCGTCATCAACGCCTATGAGGCGGTGGGCGCGGTGCAGACCGGGCAGCTCGACCGCGAGACGCTGAAGAAGATGGAGAAGGCGGCGATGCGGACCGTGGGCGCCTGCCCCGGCCAGTTCACCGCCTCCACGATGGCGATGGTCTCCGAGGTGATGGGCTTCGCGATCCCGGGCTCGGCCACGGCCCCGGCGGTGGCGGCGGAGCGCCGCGCGCTCGGCCGCCGCGCCGGCCTCACCGTGATGGAGCTGATCCGGAACGGCGGGCCGACGCCGCGCCAGCTCGTCACGCAGAAGAGCCTCGAGAACGCCTGCGCCATCGTCGCTGCGACCGGCGGCTCCACCAACGCCGCGCTCCATATCCCGGCCATCGCCCATGAGGCGGGCATCCGCTTCACCCTCGATGACGTGGCCGAAGTGCTCCAGCGCACCCCGCTCATCGCCGACCTGATGCCCGGCGGGCGCTTCTACGCCCAGCACGTCCACGAGATTGGCGGCGTCGCCGTGGTGGTGAAGGAGCTGATCGCCGGCGGCTACATGCACGGCGACACGCCGACCGTGATGGGCGTGACGCTCGGCGAGCTGACGCAGGACGCGCCGGCGCCTGACGGCGAGGTGATCCGCCCGCTCTCCAACGCCCGCTCGGAAAGCGGCGGCGTGGTGGTGCTGAAGGGCTCGCTCGCGCCCGACGGGGCGCTCATCAAGGTGGCGGGGCTGAACCAGCTCGTCCACGAAGGCCCGGCCCGCGTCTTCGAGAGCGAGGAGGAGGCGGTGAAGGCGATCCGCAACTCCGAATACGCCGCCGGCGACGTGGTGATCATCCGCAACGAGGGCCCGAAGGGCGGCCCCGGCATGCGCGAGATGCTCGGCCCGACGGCGATGATCTACGGGCAGGGGATGGGCGAGAAGGTGGCGCTCATCACCGACGGCCGGTTCTCCGGCGCGACCCGCGGGCTCTGCATCGGCTATGTCTCGCCGGAAGCGGCGGCGGGCGGGCCGATCGGCCTCGTGAAGACCGGCGACATGGTGCGGGTCGACGCGAAGGCGGCGACGCTCGATCTGCTGATCCCCGAGGCGGAGCTGGCGCAGCGGAAGGCGGAATGGAAGCCGCGCTCGCAGGGCCGGCTCGCGGGCGTCCTGCAGAAATACGCCGCTTCCGTCCGCTCCGCCCATCTCGGCGCGGTGACGCATGACGGCGCGGCGGAATGGCCGATGGACGAGGTGGCGGATGACTGACCTGCCGAAGATCGGCTTCGCCGGGCTCGGCCTGATGGGCGGGCCGATGGCCGCGCGGCTGCAGGCGGCCGGCTTCCCGCTGATCGTCTGGAACCGCAGCCTGGAAAAGGCGGCGCCCTTCCTCGCCGCCGGCGCGGCGCTGGCGGGGGCGCCTTCGGAGCTTTGCGCCGCCGATTTCGTCTTCCTCAACCTGTTGGACCGGAAGGCGATCGAGGCGGTGATCTTCGGCCCCGGCGGCGTCGCCGAGGGGAAGGGCGGCGCGACCGTCCTCGCCGACTTCTCCACCATCCCGCCCGACGCGACGCGGGAGATCGCCGCCCGGCTCAAGGCCGCGAACGGGATTGACTGGGTGGACGCGCCGGTCTCCGGCGGCGCGGTCGGCGCCAAGGACGGCACGCTGGCGATCATGGCCGGCGGGCCGGCCGAGGCGGTGGACCGGCTCCGCCCGGTGATGGCGCATCTCTCCGCCCGCTTCACCCATATGGGCGGAACCGGCGCCGGCCAGGCGACGAAGCTCGTCAACCAGATCATTTCGGGCTGCACCATGGCGGTGGTGGCCGAGGCCGTGGCCTTCGCCGAGAAGACCGGGGTGGACCCGGCGCTGCTGACCGAGGCGCTGGGCGGTGGCTTCGCCGATTCGCGCCCGTTCCAGATCTTCGTCCCCCGGATGGCGGCCAGCCTCTACGAGCCGCCGCTCGGCGCGACCGACACGATGATCAAGGATCTGGCCGAGGTGGAGCGCACCGCCGCCGAGACCGGCGCGCGGCTGCCGCTCGTCTCCGCGGCGCTCGGCGAGATGCGCGCCAGCTCCGGCAGGGGCGACGGCGGAAAGGACATTTCGGCCATTGTGGAAATGTGGAGGGCGGGCTGATCCGCCGGCCCGACCCTTGCCAAGGGGCGGGGCGCCGCCCTATGTCGCGCCCACGCCGCTGAACGGGACGCGATGCACACGTATCTCGAATTCGAGAAAGACCTCGCGGATATCGAGGGTAAGGCCGCCGAGCTTCGCGCCATCGCCGCCAAGAACGGCGTGAACGTGGACGAGGAGGCGACGCAGCTCGACAAGAAGGCCGCGCAGCTTCTCGTCGATCTCTACGGCCAGCTCACGCCTTGGCAGAAATGCCTCGTCGCGCGGCACCCGAACCGGCCGCGCGCGCTCCACTACGTGCAGGCGCTATTCCAGGAATTCACGCCCCTCGCCGGCGACCGCGCCTTCGCCGAAGACGCCGCGGTGATCGGCGGCCTCGCCCGGTTCGACGACCGCCCGGTCATGGTGATCGGCCAGGAGAAGGGCGTCGACACCAAGTCCCGCGTCGAGCGGAATTTCGGCATGGCGCGGCCCGAGGGCTATCGGAAGGCCGTGCGGCTGATGCAGATGGCGGACCGCTTCGCCATTCCCGTCATCACGCTGATCGACACGCCCGGCGCCTATCCCGGCAAGGGCGCGGAGGAGCGCGGCCAGGCCGAGGCCATCGCCCGCTCCACCGAAGCCTGCCTCAAGCTCGGCGCGCCGCTCCTCTCCGTGGTGATCGGCGAGGGCGGTTCCGGCGGCGCGGTGGCGCTGGCGGCGGGGGACCGCGTCATCATGCTCGAGCATTCGATCTATTCGGTGATCACGCCCGAGGGCTGCGCCTCGATCCTCTGGAAGAACGCCGACAAGATGAAGGAGGCGGCCGCCGCGCTCCGCCTCACCGCGCAGGACCTGAAGAAGCTCGGCGTCGCCGACCGGGTGGTGAAGGAGCCGACCGGCGGCGCTCAGCGGGATCCGAAGGCGGCCGTCGCCGCCGTCGGCCAGGCGATCCGCGAGGAACTGGCCGCGCTCTCCGGCCTCAATCCGGCCGACCTTCGCGGCGCGCGCCGGCGGAAGTTCCTCAAGATGGGCGACGCGACGCTCGGTTGAGCCGCCGCTGCGACGGCCGTTCACCGTTTTTTCCGGATTCGGCGACAGAATTTTGCGGAAATCGCTTTCCAGCGGCGGGGAAAGGCACCAGATTGCATCACCGGAGGGACGGAATCGTCGCGGCTCCGTCGAAGGCTCCGGAAGGAGATCGATCGTTGAAGTGGTCCGACATAGCCGATGCGCTGAACGAATGGCTGGACCGGCTCGCCGGCGGCGCCCAGCCCGCGCCGATCCCGGTGCGCGCCGGAGACCGCAAGGGTCCGAAGGCGCCGCGGCGCTGATCCGCTCCCGCTTGCAATCGACGTGACCACCAGACGCATCCTGACCGACGACGAGCTTGCGCCCGAGGCGGCCGCCGTCTTCGCGGATATCCGCGCCACCCGCGGCTCCGACTTCGTGAACGACTTCTGGCGGGCGCTGGCGAACGACCCGGCGCTCCTGAAGGCGACGTGGGAGCGGCTGAAGGTCGTCATGGCGCCGCGCGAGGGCGGCCTCGACGCGCTGACCAAGGAACTCGTCTACCTCGCCGTCTCCATCGCCAATGGCTGCACCTATTGCGTGCATTCCCACACCGCCGCGGCGAAGGCGAAGGGCATGACCGACGCGCAGCATGGCGAGTTTCTCGCCGTGGTCGGCATGGCCTCGACCACCAATGCGCTGGTCGAGGGCCTCCAGGTGCCGCCAGACGCGGTGTTCCAGGTCAAGTGACGGCCGCGTCGCCGGGCGGCGGGACGGTTTGACGTTCGGCCGCGCCGGCGCTCGGCGCGAAGCGGCCTCGAACCATCTCGCGTTCGCCCACCGCTCCCTGGCCCGTGCGACCAACACGGGCCGCGCCCGCCCCTTCCCACGGGCGAGCGAAACCCGGTCGCCACAAGCGGGTCGGCCTGCGGTCGGGGCGACGCCATGAAGCGCGCATGCCTGCCGGATCAGGCGCCCACCGAGGGGCGGCCGCGCCCCGACGCGCCTTGTGCGGCCGGGGACGTTTCCAGCCCGCGGGTTTTCAGGGGCGCCCTATCGCCGCCGCGGATTGCGCCGGCCGCCCGGCCCCGCTATCTCGCGGCCGGGGCGACGGAGGGCGCGATGGGCTTCAGATGCGGGATCGTCGGGCTGCCGAATGTCGGCAAGTCCACCCTCTTCAACGCGCTGACGCGCACGGCCGCGGCGCAGGCGGCGAATTTCCCCTTCTGCACGATCGAGCCGAATGTCGGCGAGGTTTCGGTGCCGGATCTCCGGATCGACACGCTGGCGAAGATCGCCGGTTCGAAGGAGACGATCCCGGCCCGCTTCACCTTCGTCGACATCGCCGGCCTCGTGCGCGGCGCCTCGAAAGGGGAGGGGCTCGGCAACCAGTTCCTCGCGAACATCCGCGAAGTGGACGCCATCGCCCATGTCCTCCGCTGCTTCGAGGATGACGACATCACCCATGTCGAGGGCCGGATCGACCCGATCGCTGACGCCGAGACGATCGAGACCGAGCTGATGATCGCCGATCTCGAATCGGCGGAACGGCGTCTCCAGAACCTGCAGCGGAAGCTGAAGGGCGGCGACAAGGAGGCCGTGCTGCAGGCGCGCCTCCTCGAACTCGCCAAGACCGCGCTTGGCGAGGGACGCCCGGCCCGCACGCTCGCCGTCGCGGAGGAGGACGAGAAGGCCTGGCGCGGCCTCCAGCTCCTTACCTCGAAGCCCGTCCTCTACGTCTGCAATGTCGCCGAGGACGAGGCCGCGACGGGCAACGACTGGACCCGGAAGGTCGAGGCCAAGGCCGCGGCCGAGGGCGCCGCCTGCGTCACGATCTCCGCCCGGATCGAAGAGGAGATCGCCCAGCTCGAGGACGAGGAGCGCGCGATGTTCCTCGAGGAGATGGGGCTGGAGGAAGCCGGGCTCGACCGGCTGATCCGCGCCGGCTACGGCCTCCTCGGCCTCGCCACCTATTTCACCGCCGGCCCGAAGGAGACCCGCGCCTGGACGATCCAGAAGGGCTGGACCGCCCCGAAGGCCGCCGGCGTGATCCACGGCGATTTCGAGAAGGGCTTCATCCGGGCCGAGACGGTCGCCTATGACGACTACGTCCGCCTCGGCGGCGAGCAGAAGGCCCGTGAGGCCGGCAAGCTCCGCGCCGAGGGCAAGACCTATGTCGTGCAGGACGGCGACGTGATGCACTTCCTCTTCAGTCGCTGAGGCGGACCCCGCCCGGCGGTGACTTTCCGCACCCGCCGACCCGGGCTGCGGCCGGACCGGGTGAAGGATCCGGGGCCTCGTGTTATCTTGCGCCTCGACGCCCTGATGCGAAGGAGCGGAGCGATGGCCGATCCTAAACATGGACCCGAGGTGATCGAGGACGACGCCCTGGATGACGCCGCGTCCGGCGCGTCGGGCGTCTCGACCGGAAAGCGGCAGCACAAGCCCTTCGTGGCGACCGCCCCCGCCGACACGGCGGGTGAGGGGGCCGCGACCACGATCACCTATACCGGGCTCGAATAACCTCGGGTATTCAGCCGCCCGGCGCTGCAAGCGCTTCAAAGCGCGCGAGGAAGGCCTCCGCCGCCGCCTGCGGGGGCAGGGGGGCGAGGCGCAGCCCCTCCCAGCCGGGAAAGGCGGGCCGCGCGAAATAGCGGTTCGCCTCCGCGGCGGAAAATCCGGCGAGTTGCACCGCCTCGAGCCAGGCCGCGGCCCGGTCCGCCTTTTTGATCCGCGCCTTCAGCTTCGGCGGCGTGGCCGCGGGGAGGCCGAAGCGGAGATGGATCGCCGCCTCCAGCCGCGCCTCGAAGACCCGATAGTCGAGCCCAAGCGCCGCCTTGAACGGCGAGATCATGTCGCCGATCACGTATTCCGGCGCGTCATGCAGGAGGGCGATGAGCCGCTCCTGCCGCGTCGGCTCCGGCTTCGTCGCGGAGAGGATGCGTTCGACCAGCACGCAATGCTCCGCCACCGAATAGGCCCAGTCGCCGAGCGTCTGGCCGTTCCAGCGGGCGACGCGGGCAAGGCCGTGGGCGATGTCGGCGATCTCGACATCGAGCGGCGACGGGTCGATCAGGTCGAGCCGCCGGCCCGAAAGCATCCGCTGCCACGCCCGGTTCTCCGCCTTCGCCACGTCGCCCTCCTTCGGCCCCCGCCCCGATAGCAAGCGCCTCCGCCGAACGCCATCGCCCGACCTTGCGCCCGCCCCGGCGAGCGCCCATCCTCCGCCCGAAGCCGGAAGGAGCCTCCCGATGCCCGCGCCCCTCGCCCTCGGCCCGCTCGCCTGGAAAGCCGTCGCCCTCGGCGCCGGCGCGACCGCGATCTGGCTCGCCTCGCGCCGCCCGCCCGAGGGCCCGCGCGGCCTCTGGCGCGAACGCGCGCTCGACGACGTGGCGGACGGGCTCGAAGCCGGCATGGCGCGGGGCGCGGAGGAGGCGCGGGCGGATCTCGGCGGCCGCTGGCGGCGCACGCTCCGCTTCGGCGCCGGCGGGCCGGGCTATGAGATCGACGTCGCCGGCATCCTTCGCGCGCGCCTGCGCCGGGCCTGAAACCTTCAAGAAACCGAGGAAACGAACGACCATGAAGCTCTTCTTCTCCGGGACCTCCCCCTATGCGCGCAAGGTGGCCGCGCTCCTGGCCCGGACCGGCCATGAAAGCGAGGTCGAGCGGATCGCCGCCGCGCCGACGCCGATGGTCCCCGACGCGGCGCTCGCCGCGGCCAACCCGCTCGGCAAGCTGCCCTGCCTCCTGCTCGATGACGGCTCCGCGCTCTTCGACAGCCGGAACATCACCCGCTATCTCGACGCGCGCTTCGCCGCCGGCCTCTATCCCGCCGGTGACGCGCTCTGGAAGACGCTGGCGCTCGAGGCGCTGGCCGATGGCGGGCTCGATGCGGCGCTCCTCTGCGTCTACGAGCACCGCCTTCGCGGAGAGGGCGGGCGTTCGGAGGAATGGCTCTCCGGCCAGCGCCTGAAGATCGCGCGCGCGCTTGACGCGCTCGAGGCGCACTGGCTGCCGCACCTCTCCGGCCCGCTCGACATGGGCGCGATCGGCGTCGGCTGCCTGCTTGGCTATCTCGACTTCCGTCTGGAGATGGGCGGATGGGCGGATTGGCGGAAAGGCCGCCCCGGCCTCGCCAAATGGGGCGAGCCGTTCCTTGCGCAGCCCTGGATGAAGGCGACGGCGCCCGCCTGATCGCCGCAGAAGAAAGGCGGCGCGCCGAACCCCCTCGACGCGCCGCCCCCGATCGCCCTGAAGCCCCGTCGGGCGATCAAGCTCGCGCCGAAAGGGTAAGGGCGCAGGCGTTAACAGGGGCTTGGCGTCCGGACGATGGGGCGCGTCGCGGGGATCGCCCACAATCGCCGAGACTGGCGCGCGATCCCACGCGGCGCGCCGCCATTCGACTCGAACCGCACTGCGAAATCATCTGCAAGGCGCGCGAAGCAATCCCGGCGCGGGTCTCGGCGCGTCTGTTTTGCTCCAGCGCTCCGAGCGAAGGCCCCACGGGCAGCGACCACGCGATGCGGGAGCGCTCGACCGGAGCGATACGCGCGGAGTCCGCGCCGATCGGCGCGAGGCAAACGCATGCTCGCCCACGGCCCGCGCCGCGATGTCGGTGATTTCCTGGGCCCTGAAACGACGAAGACGGCGACGTTCACACGTCGCCGTCCCGTCCCGGTTCGCCGCCATCCGCCGGGCCGATCCAAGGGAAGCCCCTTTCCCTCGGATCCTGGCGCACACTTTGCCCCAACACGGCGAACATCGCCAAAAGGTGCAAGCCGTGGCCCGGCTCTTAGCAGCACACTCTACGCCACCCCTCCACACGCGGCGGTCTGCCGATCCACCTTGTTTCCCCACGGGGTGGATCGGCTCCCATCCCCTGAGAGCCACATTACTCATTTCATTCGCGCCGAAAAGCGAAAACCGCTCGTGATCCTGCCGGTGAGGCCGGTTTTGCCCCACGAATGCATGAATGGCGAGATTGCAGGGCTATGAGTGGGCAGTTGCCGCATGAATGGAGACGGTTACATGCATGAATGGCGAGATTTTTGGCGGATACCTCGGAGATCGATCCGAATCGCACCGTTAGATCCATTCATTGGAGAAGCGCCATCGATGATCGTAAACCGAAAATCTCTCCCATTCGCTGCGCGCGATTCGATTTCGTGAGGGCGGCTGACGGATTCCGGTCGCGATTCGCGATTCCGAGCGTCGCGAACGGAGCAAGTCCCTCGCCTTTGCGCGCCAAACCGGATTCCCGGGATCGAGGAGCAGCGTGACGCGCCATCCGACGGGCCTGCGGCCAGGATCGGCAGAGCGCGAAGGTCGAAGGGCAGGCAGAAGACGGCCCCCGTCGAGGCGCAAGTCGGGCGGTTGGCGCGGCGGCGGCCTCGCCTCAGACCGCGTTCGCACGTTCGTCGCCGGCGCGCGTCGCGCCTTGCGAAGGATGGTCGCGCGCGCCCGCCTCGCCGAGCGCGTCGGTCAGATCGGCGGCGGCGCCGCGGCGATGGTCACCCCGGCCGCGGCGGCGGAGGAGCGGAGCGTGACGAGCAGCCCGCGGTCGAACCGGCCGCTTGGCGAAGCGCCGACCTGCGCTTCAAAGGCCTGAGCGGCCGCACGGCTCTTCGGCCCGACGACGCCATCCGCCTCGCCAGAATAGAATCCGAGCCGGCCGAGGAGCGCCTGCGCTTCGCGCACTTCGTTGCGGTTGAGCGGCGCCGGGTCCGTGGAGAGGCCCGCAGCCGGTGCGGGCCGGGCCGCCGGGGCCGGCTCCGCCGATCCGGAGACCCGCGCCGTCTCCGGTGCGGCGCAGGATGCGATGAAGGCGGCCGCGCCAAGGGCGAATCCGATCCGGATCTGGGCTCGTCTCATCCGCGGGTCTCCTGAAGTCGCCGGCGCAGAATCGCGCGACTGGCGCGGGCGCGCAACCCGCGATGCGGGACTTCCGTCACTTGCCCGCCATGACGGGGCTGCGCTAGCGTTTCCGTGACGCATGTCCTTGGGAGGAGCCGGTGACGACGTCATCGCCCATCATCGCGGCCGCCCTCGCCGCCGCGCTTCTCGCGCCCGCCGCCGCCGTCGCGGATGCGGCGGCGCTGATCGTGGATGCTCAGGGCGTCGTCGCGCCGCCGGCCCTGCCGCTCACCGAAGCCGAGCTCGGCGTCACGTTCGACCTTGGTGCCGACGGCGAAATCATCCTGATCCACTACGCCAGCTGCAAGGAAAGCCACTTCCGGGGCGGTGAGGTCGAGGTCGGCCCGCTCGCCGCGAAGAGCTCCGGCGAGACGGTGTCGGAAACCGAGGTGGAATGCCCGCGCAAGGTCGCCTTCGCCGAGGCGGCCAACGCCTCGGCCTCGGTCGTCCTCCGTGGCGGCGAGAACCGCACGGTGATCGGGCCGCGGCCGCTCTTCGTCCTTCTCGGCGGCGCCGCCGCGACGATCGAGGTCCGGCGCGGCGGCGCCCTTGTCGGCGCGATGGACGTCCGCGGCGGCATGGCGCGCTGGCCGTCCGGGCTTCCCGCGCTCGCGCCGGGGGCGGATTACGAAATCACGCTCATCGCCGGCGGCGTTTCGCGCGCGGCCCCGGCCGCCGTCGCCAACGGCGCGGGCGTCACCATCGTCCAGCCCTGACCGGCGCGCGAATGCGCGCCCGTCCGCTCCTGATGGCCGCGACCGTCGCGGCCGCGATGGCGATCAGCGCCGCCGGCGCCGCCTTCATCCCCCGCACCGCGGTCGATGGCGCCGCCATCGACGCCGCCGCCGCGCTCCGCACCTTCCTCTCGCCCGCGCCGGAGCGCCGATCGGCCGCCGCACTGATCCTGCTCGACGAGAAGAGCCTCGCCTCGGAGCGGCTCGCCGGCACGCCGCGGGCGCTGATGGCGCCTGTCTGGGCCGAGACGGCCGAGCTTGCCCTCGCCTCGGGCGCCCGCTCCATCGGCTACGATTTCGTCTTCGCCTTCGACGCGGCGGACCTGAAGATCGGCGGCGAGACGCCCCTCGCCCGCTATGACGACGATTTCCTGCGACTGCTAAGGAAGGAAGGCCGAGCCGGCCGGCTTGTGATCGGCCGGAGCGCCGCGCTGCCGGCCCGCCCGCGATTCGCGCTGATGGCCGGGCCGAAAGGGCAGGGCAACGTCGAGATCGAGGCGGATCCGGACGGCGTGGTCCGCCGCATCCGCGATGCCTTCCGCACCAGCGATGGCGGGCTGTCGCCAACGCTGCTCGGCTCGCTCACCGGGCGCGCCGAGGGCGAGGAGGTCTCGATCATCCCGCCCGCGCCGCTCGACGCGCTGCCCGCCATCGGCCTTTCCGACCTGCTCGACTGCCGGGACGCGGGCGGCGCCGGGCTCGAAGATTTCTTCCGGGGCCGGGTGATCCTCGTCGGCGGCGCCCTGCCGGGGGAGGACCGGTTCCGCACGGCGGACCGGTTCATGGGGCCCGCTTCCCCGCCCGTCGGCCCTTGCGGCGCGGCGGCGCCCGTGACGCGCGGGCAGGGCGGGGACATTCCGGGCGTCTATCTCCACGCTGCGGCGGCGGATGCGCGAATTTCGGGCTGGGCGCCCGCGCCGGCGCCGAAGGCGCTGATCGGCGCGGTGGCAGCGATCGCGGCGGCGCTCGCGGCGCTCGCCGGGCTCTTCTTCGCGCCGGGTTGGGCGGCGGGCGCGGCCATCGCGATCGCCCTGGCAGGGATCGCCGGCTCGGCGGCGGCGCTCGAGATCGGCATGCAGGCGCCGGCGGCGCGGCCCGGCGGATCCGCCGCGCTCGGCTTCGCCTTCGGCTGGGCGACGCGGCTCCTCATGCTCGACCGGCGGACGCGGGCGCTCCGCGCAAGCTTCTCCCGCTATCTCGCCCCGGCGCTGGTCGACCGGATCGTGGCGCAGGACCGGCCCCCCGACCTCGCCGGCGAGACCCGCGAAGTGGCGATCATGTTCGCGGACCTTTCGGGCTTCACCGCCCTCACCGAGCGCGCCCGCGTCGCCGGGGAGGAGAAGCTCCTGACCGCCACGCTCAACGCCTATCTCGCCATCATCACCGGCGAGGTGGAGCGGACCGGCGGCTATGTCGACAAGTTCATCGGCGATGCGGTGATGGCGATCTGGGGCGCGCCGACCGAGCGCGCCGCGCCCGGCCTCGACGCGGTGCGCGCGGCGGCTTCGATCCGCGACGCGGTGGCGGCGCGGGCGGCGGAGGACCGGGCCCGCGGCCTGCCGAATTTCGCGGTGAAGGTCGGCGTCCATTGCGGCCCGGCCATCGTCGGCAATGTCGGGACCGAGACGCGGATGAACTACACCGCCATCGGCGACACGGTGAACATCGCCGCGCGGCTCGAAGGGCTCTCGGCCGGCTTCGGCTCGCGCATCGCGCTCGGCGAGCCGGCGGCGAGGGCGGCGGCCGCGGAGTTCGCGATGCTGGAGATCGCCTCGATCCGGGTGAAGGGGAAGAGCGAGCCGGTCGGCGTCTTCGCGCCGTTCCCGCGCAGGGCCGAGGCCGGGTTCGGGCCCTACGCCGCGGCGCTTTCGCTCTATCGCGCCGGGCGGTTCGCCGAGGCGGAGGCGGCGTTCCGGTCGGTCGCCGCCGCTGGCGGGCCGGAGGCCGCGATCGCCGAGGCGATGGCGGGGCACGCGGCGGACGCCGCCGTCGGCCCGCCGCCGGAACCCGGATGGGACGGCGCCGTCACGATGCGGACGAAATGAGCCTCAGCGCGTGGTGAAGATCGGCGTCACGCCGATCCGCCGCCCGCCTTGCGCCGAAAGCGCCTTGAGCCGCGCGACGAAGGCTTCGGCGTCGACCCCGGCGCCTTTCGCCAGCCAGTCCTGCAATTCCGTCTCCGGCGCATCGGAGAGAACGCCGACGACATTGTCGGCGCCCACCGGCTCCGTCACCGGCGCCGCGCCGATCCGGTAGGGGCCGCCACCGGGGTGCACGAGATCCCGCCCCGCGGCGCGATCCGCGGGCGCGGGGAAGAGGAACTGCACCTCGCCGGTCGAGGCGATGTTGACGACGGTGAGATAGGCCGGCGCCGTCTCCGGCCGGGAGATCGAGACGGCGATGCGCTCGCCGACCCGGTGCCGGCCGTCGCCCGGTTCGAGCTGAAGCTCGGCGTGGCGCCGATCCTGCCAGAGCGTCAGGCTCCGCGCCGCGCGCCAGGCGGAGAGCGCCGCCAGAAGCTCGGCCGGCCGCCGCGCCTCGGCGACGAGATCGGCCGTCGCGGCGTCGATCAACTCGCCCCCCGCCCGGTCCCAGACCAGATCGGCCTCTTCGAGATCCGCCGCCCATTCCACCTGGCCGCCAAGATCGGGCGGCGGCGCGACGCCGAGCACGTGAACCCGCGCCGCCGCGTGGTGGGGCGCCGGCGGCGGCGGCGGCGGCGATTCCGCCAGCGCCGAGGGCGGCACGATCGAGGCTTCGGGCGCGATGGCGGTGGACCGGAAATTCACCGAGGGCGTCTGCCGCGCGGCGGAAAGCGCGCGCGCCTGCGCCCGCACATAGGTGCTGAACTCGGAAAGCTTCATGCCCGGCCCGCCGAACCCGGCCGCGCCTTCGAGGGCGCGCGCCACGGTCCAGCTCACCGCGCCGCGCGGCGCGCCGTCGATCTCCACCTCGGGGATCTGCTCCTCATCCCGCGCCGCGGCGACGAAGACGACATTGTCCGCCCCGGCGAGGTCGAGCCCGCGGGTCGACGCGTCCGGCTTCGGCAGCGGATCGTCGGTGAGGCGGCCGATCCCGGCGAAGCGGGTGCGAAGCGTCTTGCCGCGGCGGTCGCCGGCGCGGGTCATCGTGCCGCTGTGGCAGCTATCGACCACGATCAGCGTGCGCGCCGCCGGGTTCACCTTGGCGAGGAGGGCGCCGATCTCGTTGTCGCGAAGCCGTTCGCCCGCCTCCGGGCCGGAGGGCGCGAAGCCGGCGAAGACGATGGTCTCGTCGAGCCCGTCCGCCTCGTCGCCGGGGATCGCCTCCGGCTCCTGCATGCCGTGGCCGGCATAGGTGAAGACGAACATGTCGCCGGGCCCGGCCTTCGCCGCCTGCCGCTCGAACGCGGCGATCACGGCGGCGCGGGTCGCGGCGGCGTCGGTCAGAAGCTCCACCTCGGCGCCAAGCCGGGTCAGCGCCCCGGCGAGATCCCGCGCGTCGTTCGTCGCGCCGCCGAGCGGCTTCAGGTGCCGATAGGCGTCGACGCCGACCACGACGGCATGGATCTCGGCGTGTAGCGGCGCCGCCGAGAGGGCGAGCCCGGCGGCGAGGATCAGGGCGCGGCGCATGCAAGGAAGATGGTCGCGCCGCGCCCGGGCGCCAAGGCGAAACCTCACATCCCGTTCGGGCGGCGGACCCGGCAGATGAAGCAGTTGTTCGCCGCCGAGCGGAGATCGACATAGGCCGTCGCAGGGTCGGCCAGCAGCGTCTCGCAATAGTCGGGGATCTCGGGAACCGGCGTCACCCGGCCAAAGCCGTAGCGGATGCGGTCGTCATGCCCATAGGCCTTCACGAGGAACTCCTTCCGCCGCGCCACGACGGGCGGCGGCGTCTCCGAGGGCGCCGCCGGCGCGCAGTCCGCGCAAAGGAAGATCGGCCCTGTTTCCGCATAGGGCTGGAGCGTCGGAAACGGCCGGTGCGCGACGATCAGCATCGCGGCGCCGGCCGGAATGTCCTTCAGGCAATGGCGGCAGGGATTGCCGGCGCCGTCCGAAACGGTCCGCTCCGCCGGGGCGCCGTAGCTGTCCGGCCCGCCGGCGCGGAGCGCCGTCACCGTCGCCGCGTCGAGCGCGTGGAATTCGATGCTCGTGTCCGTCTCCGTCTCCGTTGATGGAGACGGGAATAGCGGCGCGCCTGAACGCGCGCCGCCCGGTTCCTGCGGTCATCCGCGCCGCGCCCGCCGCCGCCCGAGAAGGGCGGCGCCGGCGAGCGCGAGGGCGAAGGGCCCGAACCCGGCCGGCAGCGGCACGGCGCCGATCGGCGCCTCGCCATCCGAAGGGTCGAAGATGGAGAGATCGAACTGCGACGCGGAGAGGCCGATGGTCGCAAAGGCCGCATTGTCGCGGAAGTTGATCACTTCATCGGTCGAATCCGAGATGCCGGCGACCGGAGTGAAGCGCCGAACTTCGTCGAAGAAGAACGTGGATCCTGCGAAGACGGCCGACATGCCCGAAAAGCTGGTCAGTTCGTCCCGTGAAAAGAGGCCGTCATTGTCGAGGTCGTCGAAATCGATGAACCAGTCGCCGAAGATGCCGACGCGAGACTCTGCAAAGAGCCTCAGCGTCGTCGCCTCGGCGGCGGGCGCCGTCAATGCCGCAGCCATGGCCACGGCGGCGATCGCCATTGGTTTCCGCATGCCTCTATCTCCTCCTTACAGGCGGCCGGAGCGGCCGCGCCCACGGCTTCGAGATACGGGAGAGAGACGCGGTTCAGAACGTCCGGCGCCGCTAACGAGTTGTTAGCCATGGCGCAACGAGGCCGATGCGGCCGCAGGCGACGATGATTTCA
>CALFYQ010000262.1 GCA_937952085.1 uncultured Paracoccaceae bacterium
CCGGCGTAATTGTGGGTGAGCGCGAACAGGGCGTCCGATTTCGCCGCCAGCGCGGCGAGGCGGCGAGCCTCCGGCAGCGTGGCGGTCAGCGGCTTGTCGCAGATGACATGGATGCCGCGCTTCAGGAACGGTATGGCGGCCGGCAGGTGCATGTGGTTCGGGGTGACGATGGCGACCGCCTCGATCCCGTCCTTCAGCCGCGCCTCCCGCCGGGCCATGGCCTCGAAATCGCCATAGACCCGGTCCGGCGCGAGCCCGAGATCGGCCCCCGAGGCGCGGGACTTTTCCGGCGTCGAGGAAAAGCAGCCCGCCACCAACTCGAACTCGTCGTCGATCCGCGCCGCGATGCGGTGAACGCCGCCGATGAAGGCGTCCCGCCCGCCGCCGACCATGCCGAGCCGGATGCGGCGGCCGGCGATCCCCGCCTTGCCCTCGATCGCCATCTCAGCCCCCGATCCCGAGCATCCGGCGGTTCGCCGCCTCGTCCGTCCCCGCTCCGGCGAAATCGTCGAAGGCCCGCTCGGTGACGCGGATGATGTGGTCGCGGACGAAGGCCGCGCCCTCCCGCGCTCCGTCCTCCGGGTGCTTCAGCGCGCATTCCCACTCGACCACGGCCCATCCATCGAAGCCGTATTGCGTGAGCTTCGAGAAGACCCCGCCGAAATCGACGTGCCCGTCGCCCGGCGAGCGGAACCGCCCCGCCCGGTTCGCCCAGGACTGGAAGCCGCCATAGACGCCCTGCCGCCCGGTCGGGTTCAGCTCCGCATCCTTGACGTGGAACATGCGGATCCGCTCGTGGTAAATGTCAATGTTGTCGAGATAATCCAGCGCCTGAAGCACATAGTGCGAAGGATCGTAGAGCATGTTGGCGCGGGCGTGGCCGCCGACCCGCTCGAGGAACATCTCGAAGGTGACGCCGTCATGCAGATCCTCGCCTGGATGGATCTCGTAGCAGAGGTCCACCCCGTTCTCCTCCGCGAGATCGAGGAGCGGGCGCCAGCGGCGCGCAAGCTCGTCGAACGCGGTCTCGACGAGGCCGGCCGGCCGCTGCGGCCATGGGTAGAGATAGGGCCAGGCCAGCGCGCCGGAGAAGGTGGCGTGCGCCGAGAGGCCGAGATTGCGGCTCGCGCGGATCGCTTTTTCCACCTTCCCCACCGCCCATGCCTGCCGCGCCATGGGGTTCCCCCGCACCTCGGGCGCCGCGAAGCCGTCGAAGGCCTCGTCATAGGCCGGGTGTACGGCGACAAGTTGCCCCTGGAGATGCGTCGAAAGCTCGGTGACGACGACGCCGGCCTCCGCCGCCACGCCCTTGAACTCGTCGCACCAGTCTTTCGACTCCGCCGCGCGGTCGAGATCGAAAAGCCGCTCGTCCCAGCTCGGAACCTGCACGCCGACATAGCCGCATTCGGCCGCCCATTTCGTGATCGAGCGCCAGGAATTGAACGGCGCGTCGTCGCCCGCGAATTGCGCCAGGAAGAGCGCGGGGCCCTTGATCGTCTTCATCCTATCCTCCCTTCGGGCCCGGCCGTCTTGCGCGGCTCAGGGCAGGTTCTCGCGTATCACGATGTCGATGCGGATGCGCTCCTGCGCCTCGAAGATCGGCGCGCCGTCGGTCCGCGCGCGGAGGACGCGGAGCGCGCTGCGCACGAGATGGCCGACATTCTGCGCGATCACCGCGTCGAATTCGCCGCCGATCAGGCCGCTCCTCGTCGAGGGCGTCAGTTCATGGGCGATGACGACGAGGCCTTCGGGTCGCCCCGCATCCCGCAATGTCTCGAGAAGCGGTGTGTTACCCCGGCCCATCGAATAGAGGCCGACGAGATCGCGCGTCTTCGCCAGCACCTCCCGCACCAGCGCGGCAAGGCGCTGCGCGTCGTCATAGAATTCCAGCGTCGGCGCGGCTTCGAGTTGCGGGAAACGGGCCGCCAGCACCTCGTCGAAACCGAGCCGGCGCTCCACGCTGTCCCGCGCCTGGAGCGAATTGGTGAGGGCGAAGACGCGGCCCGGCCGCGCGCCGATGAAGCGGCCCATCAGCACCCCGGCGGTGCGCCCCGCCTCGATGTTGTCGATGCCGACGAACCGGTCCCGCTGCGAGTTCGGCAGGTCGGAGACAAAGGCGACGACGGCAAGCCCCTCGGCCTTCAGCCGCGCCACCGCGTCGCGAAGCTGCGGCGTCTCGGGGGCGAGGATGGCGACGCCGTCCACCTGCTCGGGGTTGAGCGCGTTGAGCGCGCGCGCCACCGCGTGCGGGTCCTGCGCCGGGATCGAGATGGCCCGGGTGGTGATGCGTTCCGCCGCCTGCGCCTTCGAGGCTTCGGCGAGCGCGGCCCGCATCGCGTCGGCGAACTGGCTCGGCCCGGAGGGCAGCGCGAAGACGAAGCGATAGACCTTCTTCCGCGCAAGATTGGCCGCATAGGCGTCCCGGACGTAGCCGAGCCGGTCGATCGCGGCGCGAACGCGCGCGGCGGTCTTCTCCCGCACGCCCGGACGCTCGTTCAGCACACGGTCCACCGTCGCCAGGCTGACGCCGGCGAGTTCCGCAATGTCATGGACCGTCGGCTTCGCCATCCGCCTCCCCCGCGCGGCGGAAAATTCGCTCATGCGCTGAGGTACGTCAATCAGGAAGGCGGCGCATTCCGGTCAGGTCAGATCGGCGGTGTGCGCCCGGAGGTGATCGAGACGGACGATCTCCAGCGCCCGGCGGTGCGTCGCGGCGAGGCGCACCTTCGGCGCCTTGCCGGCCCGGCGCGCCTCTTCCCAGCGCGCGGCGCAGAGACACCACTGGTCCCCCGGCTTGAGGCCGGGAAAGCCGAATTCCGGACGCGGCGTCGATAGATCGTTCCCCGCCGCCTTCGAGAAGGCGAGGAACTCCGCCGTCATCACGGCGCAGACCGTGTGCGAGCCGCGATCCTCCGCCGAGGTGTCGCAGCAGCCGTTCCGGAAGAATCCGGTGCGCGGCTCGAGCGAACAAGGAGCGAGTTCGTCCCCAAGAACGTTGACCGAAGCGTCTATCTCGATGTCCCGCATCCCGGCCTCGCTGGAATCGCCTGAGCCCGACGATATAGTCCCTGAGCCCGTCCTGCATCGGGCAAGAACGACAAGGAGCCGGCCATGACCCGCCCCGCCCTCTCCCGCCGCGCGCTGATCGGCGCGGGCCTCGCCGCAACCCTGCCGCTTTCCGCGGCGCTCGCCGACAGCGCGGCCGAGATCGACGCCGACATCGACCGGGCGCTCAGCCAACTCTACGCCACCGTCCCGGGCTCGGAGGAACTGGCCGAGCGGGCGCAGGGCGTTCTGGTGATGCCTTCCGTCATCAAGGGCGGCCTCATCATCGGCGGCTCCTACGGAGAGGGCGCGCTGCGGATCAATGGCCGCACGACGGACTATTACAGCGTCGCCGCCGCTTCGGTCGGCTACCAGATCGGCGTGCAGGAAACGGCCCACGCGCTCTTCTTCATGACGCAGCCGGCGCTGGAGAAATTTCGCCGCTCGAAGGGCTGGGAATTGGGGGCCGACGCGGAGTTCACGGTGCCGGGCGACGGCATCTCGCTCAACGTCGATTCCACCTCGGCCGGCAAGCCGGTGATCGCCATCGTCTTCGCGCAGGACGGGCTTCTGGCGGGCGCGAGCCTCGAAGGCGCGAAATACACCCGGATCCGGCGCTGAATACGCCCGGCCCCAAGCGGGGGCCGGGCCACTGCGCTCAGCGCGTCAGTCGGCGGAGCAGCGAGGACGTGTCCCACCGCCCGCCGCCCATACGCTGCACGTCGCCGTAAAACTGGTCGACCAGCGCGGTGACGGGCAGCGCGGCGCCGTTCCGCTTGGCCTCGTCGAGGCAGATGCCGAGGTCCTTCCGCATCCAGTCCACCGCGAATCCGAACTCGAATTTGTCCTCGGCCATCGTGTTGGCGCGGTTCTCCATCTGCCAGGAGCCGGCGGCGCCCTTCGAGATGGTGTCGATCAGGTCGGGCACCGGCAGGCCGGACTTCATCGCGAAGTTCACCGCCTCGGAGAGGCCCTGGACGAGGCCGGCGATGGCGATCTGGTTGCACATCTTTGCGAGCTGCCCGGCGCCGGACGGGCCGAGCAGCTTCCGCGCGCGGGCGTAGCTGTCCATCACCGGCGCGGCGCGGTCGAAGTCCTTCGGCTCGCCGCCGCACATGATCGTGAGAACGCCGTTCTCCGCCCCGGCCTGGCCGCCCGAGACCGGCGCGTCGACAAAGCCGAAGCCGAGCCCCTTGGCGACGGCGGCGAGCTCCCGCGCCACTTCGGCGGAGGCGGTGGTGTGGTCGACGAAGAGCGCGCCCTTCGACATCGCGCCGAAGGCGCCGTCCTCGCCGATGGTGACGGAGCGGAGGTCGTCGTCATTGCCGACGCAGGCGAAGACGATGTCCTGCCCTTCCGCCGCCTCGGCCGGCGTCTTGGCCGCCTTGCCGCCGTGCTTCGCCACCCAGGTCTCCGCCTTCGCGAAGGTGCGGTTGTAGACCGTCACCTCATGGCCCTTCGCCTTGAGATGGCCGGCCATCGGGAAGCCCATCACCCCAAGACCTAGAAACGCGCATGCCGCCATGTTTCTTCTCTCCCATCCCGTCGCTAAGGTGGCGCACCTTCGGCGCCGCCTCGCGCCGGGTCAAGGGGAGGCGATGCGGCTCGTATTTCGCGTTCTGCTCTGGTTGGCGGGCGGCCTCATGGCCCTCGGCGTCGTCGCGGCGGCGCTGCTCGGCTGGCTGCTCGGGCGCTCGGAGGCCGACTATTCGATGAAGCTGGCGCTCCCCGGCCTCGATGGCGAGGTGGAGATCGTGCGGGACGCCTGGGCGGTGCCCCACATCCTCGCGACATCGGAGCATGACGCGCTTTTCGCCCTCGGCATTGTCCACGCGCAGGAGCGGCTCTGGCAGATGGAGCTCTCGCGCCGCGGCGCGCAGGGGCGGCTCGCCGAGCTCTTCGGCGCCGCCGCCCTGCCGCTCGACCGGCGCCTTCGCGCCCTCGGCCTCGCCGCAGTCGCGCGGGCCTCGCTGCCGCATCTCTCGGAAAGGACCCGCGCCCGGCTCGACGCCTATTCGGACGGCGTCAACGCCTGGGTGCGCACCGTCAACGACGAGGCGCTCGGCCGCGGCGCGCCGGAATTCTTCCTCTTCGACGCCGAGATCGCGCCCTGGACGCCGGAAGACAGCCTCTCGATCCTCAAGGTGATGGCGCTCCGGCTCACCGGCGCGGCCGAGCAGGAGGCGCGGCGCGCGCGCCTTCTCTCCGTCCTGCCGCCGGAGCGGGTCGAGGATCTCTTCCCGCTCAGCCCCGACCCCGGCATCATCGCGCTCCCCGCCTTCGCCGAGGCCTATCCCGGCCTCTCCCTCCCGCCGCGGGAGCGGAAGGCCGAGGCGCCGGCCGATATCGGCTGGCTCGAAGCCTATTTCTTTCCGGGGCCGGATCATTCCGGCGCCTCGAACGCCTGGGCGGCCGACGGCAAAAGGAGCGCCACCGGCGCGCCGCTTCTCGCCAACGACCCGCATCTCTGGCTCTCGGCGCCCTCGGTCTGGATGCTCGCCCATATCGAATGGCCGGGCGGCGCGGTGATCGGCGGCACGATGGCTGGCTTCCCCGCCATGCTGGTCGGCCGCAACCGGGATGTCGCCTGGGGCCTCACCACGGTCGGGATGGACGACCAGGACGTCTATATCGAGAAGGTGAACCCCGCGAACGCCGGCGAATACCTGACGCCGACGGGCTGGGAGCCCTTCGTCGAGCGGACCGAGAGCATCCGCATCGCCGGCGGCGCGGAGGAGATCGTGCGCCTCCGCTGGACCCGGCACGGCCCGGTCGCGCCGCCCGATCTCTACAATCTCGGCGCTGCGACGCCGCCCGGCCATGTCGCCGCCATCGCCTGGACGGCGCTGAACCCCGAAGACCGCGGCGCCGACGCGCTCTTCGAGCTGATGGCGGCGCGCACCGTGGAGGAGGCGGAGGCCGCCGCCGCGCTCGTCCTCGCCCCGGCGCAGAACGTGACGCTGGCGGACCGCAACGGCGTCGGCATGGTGGTGAGCGGCCGCGCGCCCGTCCGGCGGACGGACAGCCGCAGCCAGGGCCGCCTTCCCTCCCTTGGCTGGGTGCCGGAAAACGACTGGGTGGGCCTCGCCGATCCGGCGGAGAACCCGCGCGCGATCCGCCCCGGCTCCGGCGTCGTCGCCAACGCCAACAACCGGATCACCGACGCGCCCTTCCCCCGCCACATCTCCTTCGACTGGGAGACGCCCTACCGGATGCGGCGGATCGAGCAGAAGCTCTCGGCGCGGGAATTCCACTCGATGGAGAGCTTCAAGGAATTGCAGGCCGACGCGGTCTCGGAGACGGCGCGCGCCGTCCTCCCCCTCGTCGCCTCCGATCTCTGGTGGACCCGCGACGAGGGCGCCGGAGACCCGCGAGGGGATCGGCGGGACGCCGCGCTGAAGCTCCTCGGCGCCTGGAACGGCGAGATGAGCGAGCACCGCGCGGAGCCGCTGATCTTCGCCGCCTGGATGCGCGCCCTGACGCGGCGGATCGCGGCGGACGAGCTTGGAGAGCTGTTCGCCGAGATCGAGGGGCCGCGCCCGCTCTTCATCGAACGCGTGTTCTACGATGTCGGCGGCGCCGGCGCCTGGTGCGACATCGACAAGACGGCCCGGGTCGAGACCTGCCCGGAAATCGCCAAGCTGGCGCTCGACGACGCGTTGGACGAGATCACCGAAAGATTCGGCGCCGACATGACCGCCTGGCGCTGGGGCGAGGCGCACCTGGCGCGCCATGTGGCGACGCCGCTCGGCCTCCAGTTCCCGTTCGACCTTTTCGTCAACATCGAGCAGGAAACCTCGGGCGGCGACGACACGGTGAACCGGGCGCAGACCCGCGGGCGGGGGCCCGAGCCCTATCTCAACGTCCACGCCGCGGGCTATCGCGGCGTCTACGACTTCGCCGATCTCGACCGTTCGGTCTTCATCATCTCGACCGGCGAATCCGGGCACCTGATGTCGCGGCACTACGACGATCTCTCGGAACTCTGGCGGATCGGCGACTACATCCCGATGTCGATGGCGGAAGTGGATTTCCGGGCCGGCGCGCTCGGCTCAATGCGGCTGCGGCCGGAGGAGGCGGAATGAGGATCGGACGCATCCTTCGATGGGTGGTGGGCCTGCTGGCGCTCGGCTTCGTCGGCTTTGCGATCTGGGTTCGCATGGCGCCGGACGATCCGGCGATCTGGCATGTCGACCCGGAGACGGCGGTGGAGGCGGGCCTTCGCAACGACTTCATCGTGCGGCCGGGCGGCGTCGGCGCCGATCTCCCTTCGCCGGTCTACGCCGAGACGCCGGAGGCGCTTCTCGCCGATGTGCGCGCGCTCGCGCTCTCAGAGCCGCGCACCGAGCTTCTCTCAGATGCGGACGGCTTTCTCACCTTCGTCGCCCGCTCGCGGCTGATGGGCTATCCGGACTATGTCTCGGTGAAGGCGGTTGCGGTCGAGGGCGGATCGGCGCTCTTCGTCCATTCCCGCTCCCGCTACGGGCGGGACGATTTCGGCGTGAACGCGGCGCGGGTCTCAGCCTGGCTCAGTAGCCTCGAAGCCCAGGGGAGCTAGGCTGAGCCCGGGGACCGGATCGCAGCCGTCCTTCACCTTGCGCCAGGTCGGGTTGTTCAGCGACATGCCGCACATCGCGGTGTAGCTCTGCGAACCGATGCGGATGCATGAGGTCTCCCCCATCTCGACCCGCTCGCCGCGGTTGGTGCAGTAGCATTCCGGATAGGAATAACCCTTCGCCGGCGGCGGCGGATGGAAGACCGGGCCGTCCGCGGCGGCGAGGGCCGGCAATGCGATCATGACGAGGGCGAGCGAACGCATCCTTCGATCATACACGCTCATTCGGGAGTCGCGAAGGCCATGCGCGCCGCCTTCCCGAGTTTCCATCGCCCGCCCGCCGCTTGACCGGCGCCCGGCCTCCGGGCAGGAGGGCGCCATGCTCGACCGGGAGAAGATCGAAGCGATCGTCCGCCGTCTCGGCTTCGTCGAGGCGAAGCTGGCGGCCGGGCCGCCCCCGAGCGAGCTCGCCCAGCTTTCTCGCGACTATGCCGAGCTTCGCCCTGTCGCCGAACAGGCGGAGGCCTGGCTCCGGCTCGACGCCGACCGAAAGGCCGCGGAGGCGATGCTCTCGGACCCGGAGATGGCCCCGCTCGCCCGCGAGGAGATAGAGGCGATCGAGGCGCGCCGGCCGGAGCTTGACGCCGCGATGCGAAAGGCCCTCCTGCCGAGGGACGCCGCCGACGAGCGCCCGGCGATCATTGAGATCCGCCCCGGGACCGGCGGCGAGGAGGCCGCGCTCTTCGCCGGCGCGCTCTGGCGCATGTATTCCCGCTTCGCCGAGGCAAAGGGCTGGAGCGTCGAGGTGCTGGACGAGCAGCGAAGCGAGCTTGGCGGGCTGAAGGAGCTTGTCGCCGCGATCCGCGGCGTCGGCGTCTTCGCGGCGCTGAAATTCGAAAGCGGCGTCCACCGCGTGCAACGCGTGCCCGAGACGGAATCGGGCGGCCGCATCCACACCTCCGCCGCCACCGTCGCCGTGCTGCCCGAGGCGGCGGAGATCGACGTCGCCATCGACGAGGCCGACCTTCGGATCGACACGATGCGCGCCTCCGGCGCCGGCGGCCAGCACGTGAACACCACCGACAGCGCGGTGCGGATCACCCACATCCCGACCGGCATCGTCGTCACGTCCTCGGAGAAATCGCAACACCAGAACCGGGCGCGGGCGATGGAAGTGCTCCGCGCCAAGCTCTACGACCGCGAGCGGCAGGCGGCGATGGCGGCGCGGGCGGCGGAGCGGAAGGGCCAGGTCGGCTCCGGCGACCGCTCCGAGCGGATCCGCACCTACAACTTCCCCCAGGGCCGCGTGACCGACCATCGCATCGGCCTCACCCTCTATCGCCTGCCGGAGATCATGGAGGGCGATCTCGACGAGGTCGTCGCCGCCCTCTCGGCGGCCGACGAAGCGGCGCGGCTCGCCGCGGCCGACCTGTGACGAAGAGCTTCGACGCCCTCCGGAGAGACGGCGCGGTGGCGCTCGCCGCGGCCGGGATCGAAGCCGCGGCGCGAGAGGCGGAACTTCTCCTCCGCTGGGCCTCCGGCCTCGAAGCGGCGCCGCTCTCCGCGCGCGGGAACGAGCCGGCGCCGGAGGACGCGGCCGCGCGCTTCGCCGAGGGGCTGGCGAAGCGGGCCGCCCGCGCGCCCCTCTCCCACGTCACCGGCGGGCGCGAATTCTGGGGCCGCCGCTTCGTCGTGACGCCCGATGTGCTCGACCCGCGACCCGAGACGGAGACGCTGATCGCCGCCGCGCTCGACGCGCCGGAGGGCGCGACGCCGCACCGCGCGCTCGATCTCGGCGTCGGCTCCGGCGCAATCCTCGGGACGATCCTCGCCGAATTGCCGGAAGCGACCGGGCTTGGCGTCGACGCCAGCCGCGCGGCGCTCGCCGTCGCCCGCGCCAATTTCGAGGCGCTCGGCGTGATCGACCGCGCCACGCTGAAGATCGGCGACTGGCTCGACGGGCTGACCGAGGGGTTCGATCTCATCCTCTGCAACCCGCCCTACATTCCCGAGGCGGAGCTCGAGGCGCTTTCGCCCGAAGTGCGGGAGCATGAGCCCCGCCTCGCGCTCACGCCCGGCGGCGACGGGCTCGACGCCTATCGCCGGATCGCCCCCGACCTCGCGGCCTATCTCCGCCGCCGCGGCCGCGCGCTTTTCGAGATCGGCGCCGGCCAGGCCGACGACGTGGCGGCGATCTTCGCCGCCTTCGGCTGGCCCGAGCCGATCCGTCATCTCGACATGGACGGTCGGGAACGTGTGCTCGAATGGCGTCGGAAAGCCTGATTTCGCGTCATTCGGGCTTGTAGCGGGCGCAGGCGGCGACTAATGTCTCAGCGTCCGGGCCTGAGCGGCGGTCCCGCTCGGGCGGATGGGCGGACGAGAGAGACCCATACAGCAACGGACGGTCCGGCGGCGCAGCCGCCTTGGATCGACGGGCGCGGCCCCGGGGGACGGGGCGCTTCCGGACCGGCGCTTGCAACGACCGAGACGAACATGAGACCTCAGCAGAAGTCCGGCCGCTCGCGCGGCAACAAGAACCGCAACAAGGGCGGCGGCGGCGGCGGCATGGGCCATTCGCCCAACCGGGTTTACGAAAGCGCCGGGCCGGAGGGGAAGGTCCGCGGCACGCCGCAGCAGATCATCGACAAGTATCTGGCCCTGGCGCGGGATTCCCAGCTTTCGGGCGACCGGGTCACGGCCGAGAACTTCCTTCAGCACGCCGAGCATTACTCCCGCATCCTGATCGCGGCGCAGGAGGCGATGGGCATCGAGCGGCGCGACCAGCAGCAGCCTCAGGGCGGCTATTTCGACCGCAACGACAGTGACGACGACAGCCAGGACGACGGCGATCCCCGCGACGCGCGGGACGCCCGCGACCCGCGCGATCAGCGTGACCAACGCGACCAGCGCGGCGGCGAGCAGCGCAACGGCTCCGGCGGGTTCGGCGGCGAGCGCCGCGACCGGCCCCAGCCGCAGCCTCAGCCGGCCGAAGCGAGCGAGTCGGAAACGCAGCTTCCCCGCTTCGTGACCGAGCCGGCGCGCCCGGCCCCGGCGCCGGAGCCCGTCGAGGCGGCGCCGCAGGCGGCCGCGCCGCAACCCGCGGCGTCGTCCGAGAGCTTCGCGACGATCGAGCCCGATGGCGGCGCGCCGGACATCGTGGAGACGCCGGAAAGCCGCGCGGCGCCGGCGGAGCGGCCGCGCCGCCCGCGGCGGCCGCGCCGCCCCGCCGCCGAAGGCGAGACCGCGGCCGAACCGGCCGAGTAACCGGGCCTAGAGCGCCCGCGCCAGGGCGCAGAACTCGGCGGGGGACAGGGTCTCCGCCCGTCGGGTTCCGTCGATCCCCGCCGCATCGAGAAGCCGCGCGGCGTCGCCGAGCGGCTTCAGGCTCTGGCGGAGCATCTTCCGGCGCTGGCCGAAGGCGGCCGCCGTCACCGTCTCCAGCGCGCGCGCCGGCGCGTCCGCCACCGGCTTCGCCGGGCGCAGACGAACCACTGCCGAGGTCACCTTCGGCGGCGGCGTGAAGGCGGAGGCCGGCACCTCGAAGGCGATCCGCGCCTCTGTCCGCCAGCCGGCCAGCACGCCGAGCCGGCCATAGGCGCCGCTCCCTGGCGCGGCGACGATCCGCTCCGCCACCTCCTTCTGGAACATCAGCGCCGCAACGTCCCACCAGGGCGGCCAGTCCTCGCCCGAGATCCAGCCGACCAGAAGCGGCGTGCCAATATTGTAAGGCAGGTTGGAGATGATCCGCGGCGCCGCGCCCGGCGCGAACTGCGCCCGCGGATCGAAGCTCATCGCATCGGCAGCGTGAACTTCAAGCCGCCCCGGCCAGCGCGCCGAAACTTCTTCAAGCGCGGCGAGGCAGCGCTCGTCCCGCTCCACCGCCACCACCCGCTTCGCGCCGCCGGCGAGAAGCGCGCGCGTGAGCCCGCCGGGGCCGGGGCCGATCTCCAGCACCTCCGCCCCTTCGAGCGGGCCGGCGGCGCGGGCGATCCGCCCCGTGAGGTTGAGGTCGAGCAGGAAGTTCTGGCCGAGCGACTTCTTCGCGGCGATCCCGTGCCGCGCGATCACGTCGCGGAGCGGCGGCAGACCGTCGGCGGCGAGTTCCGCGCTCACCGGCCCGCCGGCACCGGCGTCCGCGCCCGGCCAGCCGCCATCGACGCGGCGAGGCGGATCGACTCGATCAGGCTCGTCGGGTCCGCCCGCCCGGTCCCCGCGATCTCGTATGCGGTGCCGTGGTCCGGCGAGGTGCGGACGATCGGCAGGCCAAGCGTCACGTTCACGCCGCGCGCGAAATCCAGCATCTTCACCGGGATCAGCGCCTGATCGTGATACATGCAGAGCGCGGCGTCATAGCGGGCGCGCGCCTCCGGGTGGAACATCGTGTCCGCCGGCAGCGGCCCGAACGCGGCGACGCCCCTCGCCTTCAGCGCGGCGACCGCGGGGGCGACCACCGCCGCGTCTTCCTTTCCCATCGCACCCCCCTCCCCGGCATGCGGGTTGAGGCCCGCCACCGCGATGCGCGGGCTAGCCACCGAAAACTCGGCTTCGAGCGCGGCGGCGAGGATGAGCCCGGTCTCGACGATGGCCCCGGTCGACAACAGGTCCGGCACCGCGCGAAGCGGCTCGTGGATCGTGACGGGAACGACGCGAAGCCCCGGTGCCGCGATCATCATAACCGCCCGGGTCGCGCCGGTCAGCGCGGCGAGGAACTCGGTATGGCCGGGATAGGGAAAGCCGGCGCCGTCCTTCAACGCCTTCTTGTTGATCGGCAGCGTGACGACGCCGCCCGCGTGGCCCTCCCGCGCGAAGGCGACGGCGCGCTCGATGGAGCGGATCGCGGGCGCCGCGTTGGCCGGGTCGGGCCGGCCCAGCTCGGCCGGGGCGCCAAGCGGCTCGGCGATCACTGGCAGCCGGCCGGTCGGCGCGCGGCGCGCCTCCTCCGGAGCGCCGATCTCATGCACGGGCAGCCCAAGCGCTGCGAGCCGCGCCGGATCGTCCACCGCGAAACAGGGCGGAAGCGGCCCCCGCACGAAGGCGGCGGCGAGGCATTCGCCGCCGATCCCGGCCGGGTCGCCCATGGTGAGGGCGAGAGGGAGAGGCTCCATTCAGCGGCGCTCGATCACCGCCTCGCGACGGAGGTCCTGGAGATAGCCCTCGGCGAGCCGGGTGAGCCGCTGCGTCCGGATCTGTTCGCGAAGCTGGGCGCGGGCGCGGTCGTCCACACCGCCAGAGCGCGAGCAGACGACGAAAAGCTCGACCGAGCCGTCGCCCTTGAGCGGGCGGGACGCCTGACCGGCCTGGAGGAGGCGCACCGCGTCCCGCACCGGGCCCGGCAGCGCGCTGACCAGCTTCTTGTCGATCGGGTCCATCGTCGCCTTGCCTTCGAGGTTCGGGATCGAGCCGCAGCCATCGGTCTGTTCCCGGATTCGCTCCGCCTCGGCGACGGCGGCGGCCGTCGCCGCCTCGTCGGAACCTTCGACCGGCACGGCGATGCGCCGAATCTCCATCTCCGCCTCCTTGGCGAAGGGCGTCGCCTCGTCGCGCGTCTCGGCGACGCGGTAGATCGCGACGCCGCCCGGCGCGAGATAGGGCTGCGTGATCCCGCCCGGCGGCGTCTGCGCGATGAGCTGGGCGAGATCCGGCGGCATCACCGTCTCCGGCACCCAGCCGACCTCGCCGCCCTCTTTCGCCGTGGGCGCGCGGGAATAGCGCCTGGCGACGGCGGCGAAACTCTCGCCCTTCTGCAGCGCCTGGAGGATGCGCCCGATCTCCGCCTCCGCCGCCGCTTCCTGGCCGGGCCGGACGGGCACAGCGATCTCGGAGAGGCGATAGGATTTCACCTGCCCCGAGGCGGCGAGCTGGATTTCCTGGTCGAGCTCCACTTCGGTCGGCGTGGCGCGGGAGCCGAAGCGCCCGTTCACCAGCTCCCTCCAGACGACCTGCGCGGTGACAAACGTCTCGATGGTCCCCGGCTCGACGCCGAGCTTCTTCATCCGCTCGGTCAGGGTCGCCCGGTCGACGCCGATGCGCTGTGCGAACTCGTCGACGCCCGCGGCGCGCTCCTCCTCGTCGGCGACGAGGTTGAACTTCTTGCCGGCCTGGACACGGAGCCGGTCGTCGATCAGCTGATCGAGCGCCGCGGAGTTGAGCTGCGGGCCCGGCTGCGCGCCATTGATCTGCAGGAGCCGCGCCCGCTGATCGATGTCGTAATAGGTGATGACGTCGTCGTTCACGACGACGGCCGGCGCGAAGGCCGTCTGCGCCGCCGCGCCGAAGGCGATGGCGCCGGCGAGGAATACGCCGGCGAGATGCGCCGCCAAGCCCGTTCGTCTCATCTTCGCTCCGTCCTAGTTCGCGCCGAAGGCGCATGCGCCCGAGGCGCGAGAGGGGTCCGAAGACCCCGCCCCGAAGAGCCGGACGCGCACGCCGAAGCTGGTGCCTCGCGGCGCGCTGAACGACTCCGTGAACTGGCGGCGCACATAGACGTCGAGCGCCGCGCATTCGTCCTCGTAGGTCAATACTCCGCCCGCCGTCACGAATCTATCCTCAACCAGGTCGCGCCGCGCGTCGCCGCCGACCGACCAGTTGCGGTCGAGCATGACCTGCGCGGCCATCGCGATCTCGGACCGGTCGAAGAAGGAGCCCTCGGCCGGGTCCTTCTGGAGGAAGAGGTAATAGCCAGAAAGCTTCGCCGGCCCGTAGGAGACGGAACCGCCCGCCTCCGCCCGGTTCACGCCGAACTCGTCCGAAAGCCGCCAGCGCGCGGTGAAGTCGAGCCACTCCGCGAAGGTGAGCGTGCCGGCCGCGACCCAGTCCGAGGCGTCGCCGGAGATGCCGGAGGCGCCGGGGAAATCCAGCGTGTCGTCGAGCCGGATCACCCGGCCGCCGGCGACGCGGAAGCCGAGCCCGTCGTCGTCGATCATCTCGTAGCGGCCGCCGATTGTGATGTTGGCGCCCTGCTCCGGCCTATCGAAGCCGGTCGCGCGGTCGGTCTCGAAGAGGTTCATCTCGTCGAACTCGACGGTGATGCTGTCCTCGTTCGGAATGTCGCTGTCGTTCACGTCGGGCGAGACGGCGAACTGCACGATCGGCTCCACCACATGGGTGCGGCCGCCCTCGTCGGAGCGGACCAGCGGCCAGCGCGCCTCGACCCCGGCACGCGGCAGGAACCGCGTCGCCTCGCCCTCGAAGACCGGGTCGTCCTCGATCCGGTAGAAATCCGCCCGCGCGTCGGCGAAGGCGCCGAGGACGACGCCGCCGGGCGCCACCACCTCGCGCCGCCAGTCCGCGCCAAGCGTCACGCGGGCCACGTCCCGCCCCTGCTCGCGCACCAGCGAGATCGAATCGAAGCCGAGCCCGATCTCGCCGCCGAGCCCCGGCGCCGCGAAGACCTTCCGCGCAGAAATCTCCGGCAGAACCATCGGGATCGCGCCCTGCGGATCGTTGTCGCGAAGGCTCTGCAGGAACGCCGTCTCGACCGAGGCGCGGTCGGAGCCGTCATACCAGCGCACGAAGCCGGCGCTGGTCAGTCGGTCGGCTTCGGTGAAGTCATAGCGCCGGATGAAGGGGTCGTCCGAGGAGAAGGCGAGATCGAACCCCGCATGGGTCTTCTCCGTCAGCCAGTAGCGGCCCGAGCCGAAGCCGCCGAGGCGCGCCTCTGTGCCGTCGAGATCGTCGTTATAGTCGGTGACGCCGAGCTTCAGGTCGAGATTGACGAAGCCGCGGGCGAAGTTGCGGCGGTATTCGGTTTCGAGGATCGCGCCGTCCTTCGACATCGCGAAAGGCGTCAGCGTCACGTCCGAATAGTCGTCGAGCACGATGAAATAGGGAACCTTCACGCCGATCCCGTAGGCGCGGTCCCGCTTGATCTCGGGCGCGAGGAAGCCGGTCGCGCGCTCCACTTCGGGCGAGGGATTGCGGAAATAGGGCAGGAAGCCGACCGGCACGCCGAGAACGTCGAACCAGGCGTTCTCGTAATGGATCACCTTCTCTTCCTGGTCGTGGACGATCCGCTCGGCGCGAATCCGCCAGAGCGGCACCGGCCGCTCGGCGCAGACCTCGCAGGGGCTGTAGACCGCCTTGGTCAGCACCGTGTAGCGGCCGTCCAGTCGGCGCGCCTCGGCGGCGGCGAGCTTGCCGGATGCGGAAAACCGGCCGTCTCCCGCGATGATGGCGCGGGCGCCGATCGCCAGCCCGTCGCGAAGCGAGGGGTCGAGATCGGCGCTGTCGGCGTAGAGCGTGTCGCCGCCCGCGTCTCGGAGCGTGATCGGCCCCTCTGCGGCGACGCGGCCCGAACGGCTGTCATAACGCACCGCCGAGGCGGTGAGCGTCCGGCCGTTCTGGAACATCTCGACATGGCCGCGCGCGGTCAGAACGCCGGTGCCCTCGTCGAAAGTGATCTCGTCGGCGACCAGAGCCACCGGATCGGCCGCATCGGCGGGGGCCGGCTCCTCGGCGGCGGCCGCAAAGGCGATCAGCGCCGCGGCGAGGCCCGCGATCATGCGCGCGAAGATTCCGGCCTGCGCCCGCATGGCGACTCCATCCCGTCCCGCGGCGAGTTAACCGCCCGCAGGGGGGAGGGGCAAGCCTAGGCGCCCGCCCGCTTTCGCGCTACGGCTCGCCCGAGCCTGAAGCCGTCGGAGACGAAGATGAGCCGCCTCGCCCAGATTGAGTTTCTCGCCCCCGATGCGGCGCCGATGGCGAAGGCGGAAGGCGCGGTCGTCGTCTTCGTCGGCGAGGCCGGGGCCTTCGAGCCGGCCGCGGCCGAGGCGGACGGACTGACCGGCGGCGCCGTCGGCCGCCTCGTCGGCTCCAAGGGCTTCAAGTCGAAGGCCGGCGAGGCCGCGACCCTCGCCTGGCCCGCCGGGATGGCGGCCGAAAAGCTCGTCGTCATCGGCCTCGGGGCCTCGCCCGACACGGCGGCGCTGCGAAAGGCCGGCGCGGCGGCGGCGAAGGTCTCGGGCGCGCTGACCATCTACGCTTCGGGCGGCGCCGAGGTCGAGGCGGAGATCGCCTATGGCCTCGCCCTCCGCCGCTATCGCTTCGAGACCTACAAGTCGAAGACGGAGGACGACGCCGGCTCCGTGCGCATCGTCAGCGGCGACGCCGCCGCGCTCGAGGCAGCCTTCGCGCCGAAGAAGGCCGTCGCCGAGGGCGTCGCCTTCACTCGCGATCTCGTCTCCGAGCCCGCCAACGTGCTGACCACGGGCGAATTCGCCCGCCGGCTCGAAGGGCTCCGCGATCTCGGCGTCGACGTCTCGGTCATGGGCGAGGACGAGATGCAGGAGAAGGGCATGAACCTTCTCCTCGGGGTCGGCCAGGCCTCCGACGACGAATCCCGCCTCGTGACGATGAAATGGATGGGCGGCGGCGACGAGGCCCCGCTTCTCGTCGTCGGCAAGGGCGTCGTCTTCGACACCGGCGGCGTCTCCATCAAGCCGGCCGCCGGCATGGAGGAAATGACGATGGACATGGGCGGCGCGGGCGTCGTCGCCGGCCTGATGAAGGCGCTCGCGCTCCGCAAGGCGAAGGCCAACGTCATCGGCGTCGTCGGCCTCGTCGAGAACATGCTGGGCGGCGACGCGCAGCGCCCGGGCGACATCGTGAAGTCGATGAAGGGCGACTGGGTCGAGGTGATCAACACCGACGCCGAGGGCCGCCTCGTCCTCGCCGACGCGCTCTGGCAGGCGCAGGAGGCGCACCAGCCGGCCGCCATCGTCGACCTCGCCACGCTGACCGGCGCCATCATCATCGCGCTCGGCCACGAGAACGCAGGCGTCTTCGCCAACGACGACGCGTTCTGCGAAGCTTTCCTCGCGGCCGCGAAGGCGGAGGGCGAGGGCGCCTGGCGGATGCCGCTCGGCGAAGCCTATGACAAGCAATTGAAATCCCGCCTCGCCGACATGAAGAATGTCGGCGGCCGGCCCGGCGGCTCGATCACAGCGGCGCAGTTCCTCAAGCGGTTCATCAAGGACGGCACGCCCTGGATCCATCTCGACATCGCGGGCGTCGCGCTCCTTTCGAAGGAAAGCGACCTCGCGCCGGCGGGCGCGACGGGCTGGGGCGTGCGGGCGCTCGACCGGCTGGTGCGCGACCGGCATGAGCGCGGCTGAGGTCCATTTCTACCACCTGACGCGGACCTCGCTCGAAGGCGCGGCGCCGCTCCTTCTCGAAAAATGCCTCGAACGCGGCTGGCGGGTGACGGTGCGGCTCGGCGCGCCCGAACGCGTTGCGGCGCTCGACCGGCATCTCTGGATCTATCGGGACGAAAGCTTCCTGCCGCACGGCGCGCCCGGCGCCCCGTCTCCCGAGCGCCAGCCGATCTGGCTCACCTCCGGCTCCGAGACGCCGAATGACCCGCAGGCGCTGATGCTGGCCGACGGCGCCGAGGCGACGCCGGAGGAGATGTCGAAGCTGGATCGCACCATGCTCCTCTTCGACGGGCGGGACGAGGCCGCCGTCGCCGCAGCGCGGGACTTCTGGCGCCGCGCCAAGGCGGCCGGGCTCGGCGCGACCTACTGGGCCGAGGGCGACCGCGGCGGCTGGACGAAGAAGGGATGAGCCGGCTTGCCGCGCGGCGACGCCTGGTCTATCGCGCGGCGATGAGATCCCGGCCCGCCGCCCGCCTTGCGCCGCTCCTCGCGCTGCTGCTCGCGGCGTGCGCGGCGATCGCGCCGCAGGCCTCCGCGCCGGTCGCCCCTGCCGCCTCTGCCGTTCCCTCCGCGCCGCCGGCGCTCGAATTCAACCCGCCACTCCACCCCAACGAGACGCCGGAGCTTCGCCGCCTGATCGAGGCGGCCGCGGCGAAATACGACGTGCCGGCGGACCTCGTGCACCGCGTGGTGATCCGCGAGAGCCATCACCGGCCGAAGGCGCGGAACGGCCCCTATTACGGGCTGATGCAGATCCACCCCTCGACCGCCCGCGCGATGGGCTTCGTCGGGAATAACGCCGATCTCCTCGACGCCGCCACCAACCTCGAATTCGCGGTCAAATATCTCCGCGGCGCCTGGATCGTCGCCGAGGGCGACCGGGACGCGGCGGTGAAATGGTACGCCAGCGGCTACTATTACGAGGCGAAACGAAAGGGCCTTCTCGCCAAGGTCGGGCTCGCGCGCGGCTGAGCCCCCCTTCCCTTCCGCCCGCCCCCCGCGCTAAGGGGACGCGCCGGAAGCTGGAGGGACTTATGAGCGCCATCGTCGAGATCGTGGGCCGCGAGATTCTGGACAGCCGGGGCAACCCGACCGTCGAGGTGGACGTGACGCTCGAGGACGGCGCCTTCGGCCGCGCCGCGGTGCCTTCGGGCGCCTCCACCGGCGCGCACGAGGCGGTTGAGCTCCGCGACGGCGACAAGTCCCGCTACAAGGGCAAGGGCGTTCTGAAGGCCGTGGACGCCGTCAACGGCGAGATCTTCCAGGCGCTCGCCGGCGTCGACGCCACGCGCCAGCAGCTCATCGACGACGCGATGATCGAGCTCGACGGCACCGCCAACAAGTCCCGCCTCGGCGCCAACGCCATCCTCGGCGTCTCGCTCGCCGTCGCCAAGGCGGCG